>JBEKYV010000065.1:0-11416 GCA_049510515.1 Solirubrobacteraceae bacterium
GACCCGCGGCGTACCGTCCCGAGAGCCCTCTACGTGTCGATCGCGATCGGCGCCGTCCTGTTCGTCCTGTTCGCCTACGCCACCGTCACGGGCTTTGACTACGACGTCTCCTCGATCGGGCGCTCCTCAGTCCCGTTCCTGACCGTCGCCGACCGCTATCTCGGCGGGGCGGCCCTCCTGGCCTGGCTCGCCGGGATCGTCTCCGTGCTCGCCACGCTCATCGCCGGCGTGAACTCCCAGGCCCGTATGCTCTTCGACGGCGGCCGCTCGGGGCTGCTGCCGGCACGGCTCGGTCACCTCCGCCAGCCCGCGCAGACGCCGGTAAACGCGCTGCTGGTCATGGCCGGTGGAGGGCTCGGGATCGTCGCGGTGTGGTGGGCAGCGCACCTGATCGGCTTGGACAACGGATCGACGAACCCCGTCGGCCTGTACGCGGAGTGCTCCACGATGGGCACGATCGTGATTCTGTTCGTCTACTTCCTGACGACACTTGCCCTCCCGATCTTTATGTGGCGCCGCCACCGCCAGGCGTTCTCGGGTCTGCGGCACGTCGCCGTCCCGGTCATGGCAGCCCTGACGCTCGTCGTCCCGTTCGTCGAGCTGTGCAAGCCCGGGCAGCCCGCGCCCTACAGCGCATTCCCCTACGTCGCGCTGGCCATCGTGGCGACGGCAGCCACGATCGCGTTCGTCGTCGTGCGGCGACACCCCACCACGGGCTCCGGCGAGGGGACGACGTTTGCCGGGTCATGACGGCCGGGGACCGCGACCCGGCCAGCCGGGTCGCGGTCCCCTGATGGCGGCTCGTGAGGATTGGCGGCACCGGCCGGCTCACGGTGCACGTCGATTTCTGGGAGGCTGCCTCGGACTGTGGCCATGTTCGGCAGCTCTCGCTCTCGCGCCGTCGCCACCGCGCTGGCGGGTGTGGTGGGCTACGACCTACTCCAGCGCCGACGCGCGGTCCTGCGCAACTTTCCGGTCATCGGGCACCTTCGCTACGCGCTCGAGGCGTTCGGCCCCGAGCTGCGTCAGTACATCGTCACCTCCAACAACGAGGAGCGCCCGTTCTCGCGCGACCAGCGGCGCTGGGTCCACGCCTCCTCAGAGGGCAAACCGAACGTGTTCGGGTTCGGAACCGACGATGAGATGGAGGCCGTTGAGAGCCTGCTGATCATCAAGCACTCGCCGTTCCCCGCGCCCGCCCCGCCAGCCGGGGAACCTGGCGGCGCACCCCGCTACAGCGTCCCGGCCGGCAAGGTGCTGGGTGCCGGCCACGGCCGCAGCCACGCGTTTCGACCGGCATCGCTGGTGAACTTGTCGGGCATGAGCTACGGCTCGCTCTCGCCCGTCGCCGTGGAGGCTCTCAACCGTGGCGCGCAGCTCGCGGGCTGCCTGCACAACACCGGCGAGGGCGGCCTCGCCGACGCACACCGCCACGGCGGAGAGCTCATCCTGCAGATCGGCACGGGGTACTTCGGCTGCCGTGACGCGCACGGTCGCTTCAGCCTTGACCGTCTGCGCGAGCATGTGGCGCAGGCTCCTGTGCGTGCGATCGAGATCAAGCTCTCGCAGGGCGCCAAGCCAGGGCTCGGGGGGCTGCTCCCTGGTGTGAAGGTGACACCGGAGATAGCCGCAATTCGCTGCGTGCCCGCCGGCGAGGATTGCGTCAGCCCACCCGCACACTCGGCGTTCTCCGACGTCAATGGACTGATCGAGTTCGTGGAGCTGATCGCACAGGACACCGGCCTGCCGGTGGGCATCAAGTCGGCCGTCGGCGAGAGCGCTTTCTGGCAGACACTCGCGCAGCGCATGGCGGTCACCGGCGGCGGACCGGACTTCATCACCGTCGACGGCGGCGAGGGCGGCACCGGCGCCGCGCCGCTCTCGTTCGCCGACCACGTGGCGCTGCCCTTCAAGCTCGGCTTCGCCCGCGTCTACGACACATTCGCGCGCGCCGGGCTCGCCGAGGACGTGGTGTTCATCGGCTCCGGTCGACTCGGCTTCCCTGACTCTGCACTGTTCGCGTTCGCGCTGGGCTGCGACATGGTCAACGTCGGTCGCGAGGCGATGCTCGCGATCGGCTGTATCCAGGCCCAGCGCTGTCACACCGGCCGCTGCCCGACCGGGGTAGCGACCCAGTCGCGCTGGCTCATGCACGGCCTCGACCCGCAGCTCAAGTCAAGCCGCGCCGCCAACTACCTCGTCGCGTTGCGCGCGGAGATCCTCGCGCTGGCGCGCTCCTGCGGCGTGGAGCACCCCGCGCTCGTGACGCCCGAGCACATCGAAATCGTCACCGAGCGCTACGGCTCCGCTCCGCTGATCGACGTGTTCGGCTACGAGCCCGGCTGGCCTGTGCTCTCGACCGACCGACGTACGGACATCGGGCGGCTTTTGGCTCAGCGCTGAGGCGCGGGCCCGCCGTGCGGGATGGCAGGGCGTCCGCGGCGCCAATCCCGCGGACGCCCTGCCGCGGCGCGCTCAGCACCGAGCAACCCGCGCGCGGCGGTACGCCGACGGTGAGACGCCGTTACAGCGCCGGAAGGTCCGCGTGAAGCTCGGCCCGCGGGAGTACCCGACCAGCCGCGGCACCTCGGCGAGCGGCGGCGTCGGGCGAGCCAGAAGCTCGCCCGCGGCGGTCATCCGCCGCCAGAGAAGCTCCTCACGGAAGCTGCGGCTCCCGAACTGCTCGAACACGCGCTGTAGCTGTCGAGGGGAAATCGCCAGGATCGCGGCGACCGCCGGAAGGGTGAGCGGCCGGTGATAGCCGTGCTCGATCAGCGCGCACGCCCGGTGATACATCCTGCGACGTTCGCTCACGGTCTGCTCACGCATCCCGCTTCGCGTTGGGCCGGCGGCTGGCGTCCAGCCGCCGGGGTGAAAGTGTGCTGGCACCGGAGCGCTCTGGCTCATCCGAGCTCTACCTCCCGTGGGCTGATGCTCAGGCCCTGTCTCGCTATGAGCGCCAGCACGTCACTGTCAACCCAGGGGGTCGGCGAGTTCTCACCGCCCTCCGGCGTCAGTCCCAACCTGCGCGAGAGCCAGCTCGTGTCACCACAAGCGTTTCCACGCGAGTCACGCTTGACACGCCCGCAGCGCATGGCGATCTCGCTCATCGACAGGCCGTCGGCCTTCGCGGTGGCGAGCGCTGCTTCGCGCAGTCCACGGTTGAGTACGAATCGGCTGACGCAGAACCGCTGTATTTCACCGCGCAGCACCGAGACGGACACCCTCGCGTCGTGTCGGTGACGGACCACCATCTGGCGCGTCAGCGTGCGAACCGGCTCGTAGCTCTCCAGCGCCGCGATCACGTCGCGCACGGTCAGCACCCGTGGTGGTCCGGCCCGCCTCTCCGGCGGATACTGCTGCCAGCGCATCTCGGGGATCAACATTCGGGTGCGGACCGGCTCCAAGTGATAGGAGTGCCCGTGCCGGTCGACTAGGAGATTGCGGTGAGGCGCTTCGGCTTGATCGTGACCTTGGTCGCATTCGGGATCGGGAATGGTCTCCAGATCAGCCGAGGTGACCGGCCGGCACCCACGACGCGCATCTGCGAGGTACTGATCGCACACCACGCGGGCGTTCTCGGCCGGCTCGTCGGGGGCCAGGTGAGCGACCAGGCGTCGGTCGCCGAATGTCACCGCGTCACGGTCGATGACGAGTACGCTGCCGCCGGCGCCTGCCCGGACGACGATCTCGTGTGGGCGCCCGCGGCTGTCGGGGTATCGGCCGAGCACATCGCCAGCCGAAGCGGCGGGCGGCGGGCGGTGGCCGTGCTGCGGTGTGCGCTCACGGAGGGGCGTCCCGCTTTGCTTGCTTGCCGTCCGCTTGCGTATCCCGCGCCGCGTCGGGCTGGTGGCAGCGGGGTTGTTGAGGACGAGCGCTGAGGCGCCGCTCATACTGTGAGCTGGTCGTAGCGCAGCGCTGCCCTGGACAGAAACAGCATCCCCTCGGAGCTGTCCAGTAGGCCGGCTGCGACGAGTCGCTCGATCGCGTCGGTGATTCTGTTGCGCTTTCGTTTGGATTTTCCGTGCTCGCGCAGTAGCTCTTGGCGGGACAGTGGTCGGCTGCCGTCGGTGGTGGCCAGGATCAACTGGAGCACGATCGACTCGTCGCGGTGCTCGTGTGCGGAGGAGCTGTCGTGGTCGTGGTTGATCCCGCAGACGCGCAGCGCCGCGTAGCTCGGCGCGGCGAACTCGCCCCAACGGTTAATCAGCCCGTCGTCCTTCAGGCGCTCGAGCGCCGTAGGGACCTCACCGCCGGAGCTGGCGGCGCGGGCTAGCTCGGCTTCGGTCCACGGGTGCGACGTTTGGAGCATGAGGTCAAGGAGCGCCCGGTCGAGGATAGTCTCGTCGGGGTGGGTTTCGTGCTTGGACTGGTCGTTCACTTCGCCTGTTACCTCCTATGCCGTTACTTCACGGGCCGCCGTCGGCACCGGCGCAACGGCTTACGGTTACAGGACAACCAACATACGCACACCCCGGCCACCGCCAGGCCCAGGATGCACAGTTGACACATACCTGCATCACTGCGGACCGCAACCTTCACGCCGCGCGGACCGCCGGTGGTCGAACCGCCGCGCGATCTCTGATGCACAGCGAGTAGCCGACCCCGCGAGCGTTGACGATCAAGCCCTCGGCTCCCACGGCCGCGAGCTTGCTGCGCAACCGCGAAGCATGCGAGTCGAGTGTGCGGGTGTTCCCGAGTGCTTTGTAACCCCACACGTCCGAAAGCAGCTCTGACTTCGTGAAAACCCTCCCAGGGCAGCGTGCGAGACACACAAGCAGGTCGTACTCCATCCGCCGCAACACGACCAGGTTAGAGTTAAACGTCACGCTTCGCGCCTCCAGGTCGATAACGAGGTCGCCGAGCGACACCAAGCCCGACGAGGCGAGAGACGGTGAACGACGCACGAGGGCGGTGATCCGCGCGAGTAGCTCCCGTGGATGAACGGGCTCTCGGATCACATCGTCGCTTCCAGCGTCAAACGCGCGCAGCACGTCGCTCTCCGTATCACCTGGCGCGATCCATAGAACTCGCATGGTCGGGCTGACCGCCGGGGCAAGCGCGCCCGCCCGAAGTTCTCGCAGCACCGCGAGCGATCCCGCGTCGCGCCCGCAGCCGAAGATCAGCAGCTCCACATCCCCAGGCTGGCAGCACAATCTCAAAAACTCTTGATTGTTGCCTTTCGAGCGTCAAAGCCGTCGAGTAGTAGCTCATCCACTATCGGCCTATTTCGCAGGGTGTCCCCGAAGACGACGATCGTCGTGCCCGCCGCGTCGCGTGCTTCCCCGTTGCCCGATGTACCTGTCATCTATTCCCCTTTTCCGGGTTGCATGACCTCGGCTCCCGTCTGCGGGCGAGCAGCGACGCTTCACCGCCTAGAGGTGAAGTGCTGCAATCCTGCGAGTCAGGTGCTTTGGTCCGGTTCGCGCGACCTGTCTCGCTTAGACCGCGCCACAGAATCGTGTTGACGGCACCACATCTAACTGGCCGACCGGACGGGTTAATTCACGACAGGAACCAGCGCCGTGAGGCTCCCGGTCGCGGCGAGGAAAGCCCGGCGCTGGGCGCGGCGCACCGCGCGGCGACTACGCAGTTATAGGAGGTTTATCGGGATCGCGTAAACCCTCTAAAACTCGGTAAGTCCGGTCCGCCGCTGGCGGCTACGCGAGGCTGAAGGCGCGCTCGGCGAGAAGGTCCCAGCTTATGTAATGCGAGCGCGAGGCGCGCCCATCGCCGTCGACCGGGACGCCCTCGCCGCTGAGCAGCCGCACGCACTCTCCGGGATCGGCGGTTTTGGTTGCGTAGCTGCGCCATGCGGCGGGCACTTGTCCACCGGGCGGTAGCACGCGGTGAGCGGGAATGTCTGGCAGCTCGACCGATGCGAGCACGACGTCGCGGGCGTGGCGCCGGTCGCCGTGGACGACGAGGGAGATGTCGTCGAAGGTCGTCCACTCGCCGGCCGCGACCAGTTGCGCGATCGCGAGGTACGGGTTGGCGGAGCGATACCTTGGCGTGAGCCGCCAGCGGTTGTGGTCGCCGTGGCGGAATCCTTCCGCGATCCCGCGCGCGGCGAGCGCGTACAAAGAGGCGTGGGTGTTCGCCGCGTCGTAGTCGATGTCTCGCGCGACCTCGCTTGTGGACATGCCCTCGTCGGTGTCGAGGCCGGCCAGCGCGGCGATCTCCTGCTGGCGGCGGCCGAGTCCGACGCTGGCGAGGTCGGCGCCGCCGTCAGTATCAGCCGTGGGGCGGACCGCCTGCGCGAATGCGAGCAGCGCCGCGGCGGTCGACTCGGCGAGCTCGGCGAGCGTCTCCTGGGCCTGCGGGTCATCGATCATTCTGCTCCTTCGGTTGACGGATTGCGCGTCAACCCGCCCTCGCCCCTACCGCCAAGGTGAGCGGCGGAGGGGTGGGGGGAGTCGGGGCGCGCGCCGTGGTCTGTCACCGGCATCGGGTTAGGCGATGCTGTAGCGGCGGGGCTTCTTCGTGACGAGCTTCACCTTCTTTTCGTTGGTCAGCCGCGCGAGGCAGTTGCCGACCGCACCCGAACTACGCTCGAGGGCCTTGGCGACCTGCGTCGACCCATGCGGGCCGCTGCCGGCGTTGTCCTCGAGATAGCCCAGCACGAGCGGGTCCAAGCCGCCTGGCTTGAGCTTGCCGCCCTCGGGCTTGCCAGCGCTCGCCGCGCGGCCACTGGCCTTGGCGTCCGACGCCTTGCCCTCGCCGGGCTTGGCGGCGGGCGCCTTGCCCTCGGCCGCCTTGCCGTTGCCCTCGGCCGCTGGGGCGGCCTTCGCGTTGTCGAGGACATGCCCGGCGTCGGCGGCGGGCATCTCGACCCCGGCGAGCGTCCAGCGGTCCGGCAGCCGCTTCCCGCGGTCGCGCCCGCCCTGATGGCGGGTGACCTCACCGGCGTCGGCGAGCCGCCCGAGCACCTTTCCGGCTGTAGAGCGGCCGATCCCGGCGACCTGCGCGATGCCCTCGGTCGTGCCGCCGACGGTCGTCTCCACCGCCGCCTTGACGGCCTCCTCGGGCGAGCCCTTCGGTTCGGTCTTCGTCTTGCTGCTCATCTTCGACTCTCCTTTGGTAGAGCCCTTTTCGGGCTTTGGCGGTGGACGTGGTAGCTCTCCCGGCGGGGCAAGTCAAGTCCTTTCGCACGGCCGCCCGAGGCCGATCGCGCGGTTCGCTAGCAGCCGTGCGGGACACGGCCAAGACGACGATTCGAGGCGGCGGATGCGCCTTCCCGCGGATCGGCCGAGGCCGGCGAGAGCGCGGTGCGGCGAACCTCGCTAGCGGACTTGACTGTGCTGGCGGATCGAGCTAGACGTGTGTCCCGATGCAGACAAACCGACTCGACCGGAGGCAATGTATGGCGCCTTCCCATAGGAGAGGTACGCGATGACCGGCCTGGTGAGCCTTTCCGCGAGCGGCGTGCTGGTTGCGCTCGGCGTGTGGCTCCTTGGGGGATTCGTCCTGCGTACTGGCGGGGCGGTCCTCGCGGTAGGCGGGCTTTTCGCCACTGCGACCACGGGGTCACCCACGATGGCGGCAGCGACCATCACCGGCGTCGTTGCGTGGCTTGCCGGGCACTGGCTGTTCGCGTTGCGCCACCACTATTTCCGCTCCCCGCTCGCGCGTCGTGTCTTTCTCGATGGGCTCCCCGCCGCGCTCGATCCGACACGGCGGTGGGGCGTACCGAACATCCCGCCGGGGTGTCGCCGATGAGCCAGCATGAGCCCGAAATCACCTCGCACCGAAAGGACGCGACCATTGCGGTTAACCGTGACGGTATGCCAGTCGGCGTCGTGACCGATCTCGGCAACCGCCGGTTCGCGATGCGGCTCTATACGACCGAGTGCCCGTGGGAGGCATATGCAGGCGTCGCCAGCTCCGAAGCTCAGGCCATCACGACCGTCGGGCTGCACGGCGAGACCCCTGCCCACATGGAGGATCGATGAGCGTCACTGTGGTCGGCTTCAAAGGACGAGGACTGCGACGGCGACGGAGATGCGGTGTCACAAAAAGGTTTCCGTCATAGCCTTGACCTTTACCCGCGGTCGAGCTAGACGTGTCTCTACCAGCAACGGCACGTTCTAGTTAAGGAGAAAACGCATGGAACCATCACACTCACAAGACACAGACGGCGACGAGGAGCGCACCTCACCAAAGGGCGCGACGTTCAACCGCGACAACCTGCTCGACCTGGTGCGCTCGATCGTCGGGCACCCCGCCGTGAGGGGCGCCACCGTCGAGATGGTCCGAGACGGACTCAGCCAGCCAGCCGAAGCGCGCATGTCCGAGGGGATTCACGCCGGTGCAACCGAAGCGGTCACCCGCCTGTCGGACGGGCTGCGCGGTGGTGTGAAGGATGCGCTCGACGCGCTCGGCGAAGACGACTGGACGTTGATCGCCCGCGAGATGCTGGAAAGCGCGCAGGAGGAAGCAGAGGCGGCATCGGTGGCGTAGCCAGCGGAGCGTCTCGCAGGGCGACGGGAAGTACCCCCTGTTCTGTGTCCCCACCACGGTTCAGCCCGTCGCCCTACGAGACGCCCTGCTCACACCGTCCGCAACTCACACCGTCCGCAACTAAGGTCAAAACGTCGTGGAGGATTTTTTCACCGTGACACTCACGGGCTTTTACGGGCGGCCTTCGATGATCTACGTCAACAGTGATGCCTCCTACCGCGACGGCTGGGCCGGGATCGCGTACCAAAGCGACAACCTCGAAAGTCACAGCCGGCTGGTGCAGTGCCAAACCAGCAGCGAGGCCGAGCTACGGGCACTGCTGCTGGCGATGAGCGCTGCCGAGCAGGCTGGGCTCACCGACGTCATCTTCAGGACCGACTGCGAGTCCGCAGCCCAGCCGGATCGCGGCAAGAACGAGTACCTCCGTCCGCTGCGCGATCGTGTCGCCAGCTACCTGGCGGCGCACCCCGGCTGGCGCGTCAAGAAAGTCAACCGCACCGAAAACGTCCTCGCCAACACCTTGGCCCGGCAAGCCCGGCGGTCCGCCGACGACGTCACGGTGACCGTCCACTCCGAGATCGCGGTTGCGTTGATCGAGCGCGCCGGCATCCCCGAAACACGGCAGGGACGCTGGCAAGTCTCACCCGATCGACGCTCCAGCAGCCGAACCGCCGCTCTGACCGCCGCGCTCGTGTTGCTCGCGAAAGGCGCGACGCCGATCCAGGTCATCTGAGACCGGCTCGTCTCGCTCATCTGAGATGGTCCGGTTGATCCGTCGTCGTGACCGGCAAGCCCCACCCGCGAGTCGGGTCAAGGCGGTGGGGTAGGAGCTGCTGGAAGGCGCGTTGGGCGAGCGGGCTCTTATATTCGTGGTAGCGCAGGGCGTAATGCCAGTGCCCGACGAGCCAGAGCAGCACGCCGACAGCGAGCAGGATGATCCCGGCGAGGCTGTGATCGATGGCCAGTACGAGAACGCCGAAACCGGCGACGATCATGCCGCCGACGCGCAGGAGCACTCCACCGACGACCCAGAAGCCGATGATCGCGACGACAGCGATTGCGATGGCGACGGTGAGCATCTACGGGCTCCTTCGAACTTGTTGCTACTCGTCCCGAAGGATACCCACTCTGTTCGTTGGACCTCGACGGGTGGCCTCGAGCCGTCTGGACGCTGGTAGGTGGCACACTGGCATGGTCGGTGCCCGATGACGAGCTGTTTCGGTTCCACCTTGAGCATGTGCAGGAGGTCGGTGTGCAGCTCTGCGGGCGGCGGCTCTACGAAACGATGGTCTACTGGGAGACCGCTGAGGAGAGTCCGCTGCCAACGGATGAGGTCGAGTTCGCACGGACCTGGAAGGCCCTGCCGAAGGTCGTGTTCTCCACGACGCTTCAGAGCGTGGTGGGCAACACTAGGCTGGCCACAGACGGCGTCGGCGAGGAGGTCTCCAGGCTCAAGGAACAGCCCGGAAAGGACATCGCCGTCGGCGGCGCCGGCTTCGCTGGTGCATGTATGAAGCTGGGGCTGATCGACGAGTGGCGGCTGTTCGTCAGCCCGGTCGTTCTTGGCGGCGGCACGCCCTACTTCCCGACCCTGGAGGAAAGGATCGACCTGGAGTTGGTCGAGACGAAGACGTTTGGCTCTCGCGTCGTTTACCTTCGCTACCGGGTCTCTCCCGCACGTTAGGTTCGCAAGCAGGCGTGTGCCGCTCCGCACTCGCTGCGCTCGGATCTCGCGCCCACGCGCGCAAAGGACGAGTAGGTCTGGTCGATCGGGATCTCGCTGAAGGTCAGCTTCGCGCCGACGTGCGGCGGCTGCGCTTATGGTCGCTTCAGGAACCTCAAACCGAACGCCGCGAACACCAGGACAATCCCGACGTTTACCATCAGGCGCTCCCAGAACCGATGCCTGAAGAACAAGACGTCCACGTCGACCACGACGTTACCAGGGCGAGCACGTAAAGCACGACGCCTGCCTGCCTTCCTATCGTTCCATCCTACTGCCCTCCCGAGGTGGGCCACGCCTGCGTGTTACGAAGCCGCACCGGCGGCCCTCGATTCCGGCGGGAGGCGCGTGCCACGGGACGAAGCTGGTCGGTGATCAATTGGCTGCGTTGAGGATCGCGCGCGCGGTGCGACGAACGTCCTCTTCGGTTGTCGACCAGTTGGAGAACGACACCCGCAGAGCGTGATGTCCGCGCCACGTTGTGCCGCCGAGCCAGCATTCCCCGTCGGCTTGCACGCGGGCGAGGTGCTCCGGCGTTCCCGCGACCAAGACCTGGTTCAGCACGACGTCATTCAGCACCTCCAGGCCGCCCTCCCGAAGTAGGGAGGCCATCAGCGTCGCATGCCCGCAGCATCGCTCAACCAGTTCGGCGACGCCGCGCCGGCCGAGATATCGCAGCGCCGCGTACACAGGGATCGCACGCCCCCGGCGGGAGGCCTCGGGCACGAACTCCGCCGGCTCCCGGTGATCGCTGCGGGCGAGACCCATCGCGCTTACCGCCATCGCACGCGGCAGCGCCTCTGGCGGCGCGACGATCGCGAACGCGCAGTCGTAGGGAACGTTGAGCCACTTGTGCGCATCGACGGCCCAGGAGTCGGCCCGCTCCCTGCCGGCCACCAGGCCCTCCAAGCGCGGCGACGCGGCGGCCCACAAACCGAACGCTCCATCGACGTGAAGCCACGCGCCGTACTCAGCCGCGAGGTCACCGATCGCCCCGAGGGGATCGCAAGCACCAGTATTGACGTTGCCCGCCTGGGCACAGAGGAGCACCGGCCCCTCGGCAGCGCGCAGCGCCCCCTCGAGCGCCAACGAGTCCATCGCACCGTTCGCGTCTACGCCCACCCGCCTCACGCGATCGTGACCAACACCGAGGTAGCCAAGCGCCCGTAACACGGTCACGTGCACCTCCTCGCCGACCAGCACCTCGATTGGCGGAGCCCCAAACAGTCCTTG
>JBEKYV010000066.1:0-11395 GCA_049510515.1 Solirubrobacteraceae bacterium
CCCACGCCGCCGCCCTGACCGTCGCCGAGCTACCCGGGCAGGCATACAACCCACTCTTCATCTGCGGCTCCCCTGGAGTCGGCAAGACCCACCTCCTGCGCGCGATCGCCGGCCTACTGCATAGCTGCAATCCGAGCTTGAGCGTCCGCGCAAGCACCGGCGAGGCCTTTACCAACGAGTTCCAGCTCGCCCTCACCAACGGGGGGATGGACCTCTTCAAGACCCGCTTCCGCGACGTCGACGTACTGTTGGTCGACGACGTCCAGTTTCTCGAGCGCAAGGCGCGCACCGAGGAGGAGTTCTTCCACACCTTCAACACCCTCTACGAAGCGGGAGCCCAGTTGGTGCTCACCTCCGACCGCCCACCACGCGATCTCCAAGCACTCGAAGATCGTCTGCGCGAGCGATTCCAAGCTGGGCTGGTCGCTGACATCCACCCGCCCGACTTCAACACCCGCCTGGCGATCCTCCGCAAGCGCGTCCACCACGACGACATCCAACAGCTCGCCCCAGGCACCTTGGAGGTCATTGCCTGTCGCATCGCCCTCGACGTACGGGCACTGGAGGGAGCGTTGATCCGCGTGGTCGCCTACAGCTCGCTCGCCGGTAGGTCGCTCACACCGGAGCTCGCCACAGAGGTTCTCGATGGCCTCTATCCAGCCACCACCCCGCGGAGGCGGACCCTCGCCGACATCCAAACCGCCGCCTGCCGGCACTTCGGACTCTCCCCCGAGGAGCTCCTGTCGTCCTCCCGGGCAGCTCGCGTGGCGTGGCCTCGGCAGGTTGCCATGTACCTTGCACGAGAGCTCACCGACGAGTCTCTGCCGGCAATTGGACGGCACTTCGGGCGCCGCGATCACACCACCGTGATCCACGCCGTCCGTCGAGCAGAGCAGAAGATTCTCGTCGACTCAGCTTCGCGTAAGGCTGTGGATGATCTTCGCTCCGCGTTGCAAAGCACAGACTCCTGACCGGCGTACTTGCGAAACTACCAACACAACTGCCAGTCGTCCGCTGCCGCCCACACAAGGGCTAACCTCACAATCCACATCTCCACAGCCCCTATTACTCCTCTCTACGACAGTGATTGCCTTTAGATGAAGCTGACTCTCCCCACAACAGAACTCCTTGCTCAGCTGCAAACGGTTACGCGTGTGGCCTCAACGCGTAGCGCCGTTCAGGCGTTGTCTGGCGTGATGGTTCTTGCCGGCGACTCCGGCGCTAAGCTGCTGGCGACCGACACCGAGGTCGGACTACGCGTGCCGCTACAAGCAGAGGTTGTGCGCTCCGGCCAGGTTCTACTGCCGGCTCGTCTGTTGCTCGACGTGGTGCGTGCCTTGCCCGCAGGGGACCTCAGCCTGGAGCTGAGGCCTTCCGAGCAGGATGTGGAGCTGCTGTGCGCCGGTGCGATCTTCCACCTACGCACGCTTCGCGCCGAGGACTTTCCAGCGCTCCCAAGCGCCGTCGAGGAGTCGAGGATGACGATCCCAGCAGAGGCCTTCGTGCAAACCGTCGAGCGGGTCGCTCGCTCAGCCTCTCACGATGAGACCAGGCCGGTTCTCACCGGCATCCTAATCTCTGCCGCTGACCGCGAGTTGCGGATGGTGGCGACCGACTCCTACCGGCTAAGCGTCAAGCGCACCACCCTCGAGTCCCCGCTGGAGGGAGCGATCGAGGCGAACGTCCCGGCGCGCGCCTTGCAGGAGCTCACCCGGGTGGCGCAGCAGTACCAGTGCACCGAGCTAACCCTTGGGCTCGGTCAGAACCAGGTGATCTTCGAGCTCGGCGGTGCGGTACTCTCCTCGAGGCTGATCGATGGCCAGTTCCCCAACTATCGCCAGCTGATCCCCGAGTCAGCCGATCACGAGCTGACGCTCTCCGCTCCGGAGTTGACCGGCGTCGTGCGCCGCATCAGCTTGCTCGCCCAGAAGAACGCCCCGCTGCGCCTGGCCTTCAGCGAGGGCGAGCTGACGGTGTCGGCGCAAACCCCGGACGTCGGAGAGGCGAGCGAGACGATCCCGGTGCCATTCCACGGGGAGCCGTTCGACATCGGCTTCAATCCGGAGTTTCTGCGCGATGGGGTGGAGAGCATCGACACCGACGAGCTAGTGATGAAGCTGATCAGCCCGCTGCGCCCGGGGCTGATCGAGTCGCCTGAAGCCGGCGACTTCGTCTACCTCGTGATGCCGATCCGCCTGAACACGTGACTTCCTTGCCGTGCGCGTTGTAAGCGTCTCCCTTCGCGATTTCCGCACATATGCCAGGGCCGAGGCGTACCTTGGAGAGGGCCTTACTGTCCTTCACGGGCCCAACGGCGCCGGCAAGTCCAATCTGCTGGAGGCGATCTACTTCGGTTGCACTGGACATGCGTTGCGCACTCGCAACGAGCGTGAGTTGGTGCGCTTTGGCCAGCAGGCAGCGCGGGTCTCGGTCACCGTCCACGACGGCTCTGAGCACCACGAGCTGATGGTTGGCTATGGCATCGGTGCCGGCGAGGAGCGCTCCGTCAAGCGAATGTCGTGTGACGGCGCCAGTGTGGAGCGCTTGCTCGACGTCGAGACCCGCCCGCTGCTCGGCGTCTTCGTCCCCGATCGCCTGGAGTTGCTCAAGGGCTCCCCGGCGCCCCGCCGCGCCCACCTCGACCGCCTGGTCGCCGCGCTGTGGCCGCCGCGCACTGCGACCCGCCTCGCCTATGCCCGTGCGCTCGCACAGCGCAATGCGCTGCTGGCCGGCATACGCGCCGGACGGGCCTCCCGCTCAACTCTGCCGACGTGGGACGGCGAGCTGGCCCGCCATGCGATTGCGCTGCGCGAAGACCGCGAACGGGTGGTGGAGTTGTTGCGCGAGCCGTTCGCCGCGCGTGCCTCCCAGCTCGGGTTGAGTGGTGAGGCGCTGCTGCGCTACCGGCCGCGCTCGTGCGCCACCGACCTTGAGGAGTTCGTCGCCGAGTTGCGGGAGCGCCTCCCAGGCGAGCTCGAGCGTGGCTACAGCTCCCACGGTCCGCACCGTGACGAGTTGGTGTTCGAGCGCGACGGGCGCGAGCTGCGCAGTTACGGCTCGCAGGGGGAGTTGCGCCTCGCCCTGCTCGCGCTGCTGCTCGCCGAGCGCGTGGTGCTGGCGGAGCGCCGCGGGCGCACCCCGCTGTTGCTGCTCGACGATGTGATGAGCGAGCTCGACGCGCAGCGACGGGAGTTGCTCGCCCACGAGCTCGCCGGCGGCGGCCAGAGCGTGATTGCCACCACCGACCTCGCCCATGTTCCCGGGGCGAGTGGCGGACAGGGTCGCATCGAATCGACGGGGCCAGGTTTGAATGGTGCCAATATCGCCCGACTGAGGATCGCACCGGGGGCGATCCTCCAGGAGGCGCTCGCCGCATGAGCCTCAGCCGGCCCGCTCCACGTCCGCTCTCGCTGGCGCTCGAAGGCTTCACCGCGGCGATGGCGCCGGCGAGTACGCTGGGCCGTGTGCAGGCTTGCTGGGAGAGCTCGGTCGGGGCGGCCGTCGCCGCTGCCGCCTCCCCCACCGCCGAGCGCGATGGGGTGCTGAGCGTGCGCTGTGAGTCGGCCGTTTGGTCGCAGGAGCTCGAGCTGATGTCCGCTGAGCTGCTTACCCGCCTGAACGCCGCTCTCGGCGAGGATCTTCTGCACAAGCTGCGCTGTCGTGTGGGTTGATGAACGTGGGCCGTTTTCCCTGCTATTCACCGGCATTTGGGGTGGTCGGCGGGGCTGGTGGAGGGACCCCTTGTGCTATCGTTCTGTGGACAACGCACGGCCCCGGTCCGCGGTCTGTCGAACTCGGATTCCGGGGCTTTCTCACGTCTTCTGGAGATGAAGTGGAGGCCAATTGGCCGTAGAGAACACAGGTGACGCGCCCGACCGAGCTGGACAGGGCGCCACCAACGACCCGATCATGCGCGCCGACGCGAGCTACGACGCGCAGGACATCACAGTGCTCGAGGGCTTGGAGGCTGTCCGCAAGCGCCCCGGCATGTACATTGGCTCCACCGGCGTCATGGGCCTCCACCACCTCGTGTATGAGGTTGTGGACAACTCTGTGGACGAGGCGCTCGCCGGCTTCTGCACCGAGGTCTCCGTCACGATCCACCCCGACAACTCGGTTACCGTCGTGGACAACGGTCGCGGCATCCCCGTCGCGATGCACGAGAAAGAGGGTCGCCCCGCCGTGGAGGTCGTCCTCACCGTGCTGCATTCCGGGGGCAAGTTCGGCGACGGTGGTGGCTACAAGGTCTCCGGCGGCCTGCACGGCGTCGGCGTGTCGGTCGTCAACGCGCTCTCCGAACGGCTCACCGTCGAGATCCGCCGCGACGGGTATGTGTGGAGCCAGGATTACTCGCGCGGCGCACCGCAGGGCGAGCTGCAGCGCGGCGAGCAGCTTGCGCCGGGCGCGCCCACCGGCACCACCATCACCTTCCTCCCTGACGCCGACATCTTCGAGAGCCTCGACTTCGACTTCCGCACGCTCGAAGAGCGCCTTCGCGAGACTGCCTTCCTGACCCGCGGCCTACACATCTCGATCGTCGACGAGCGCGCCGAGGGCCACTCCGCCGAGTTCCGCTACGAGGGAGGGATCGAGGATTTCGTCGCCTACCTCAACGAGAACAAGGACACCGTCCACCGCAAGGTCGTGTTCTTCGCCGGCGAGAGCGAGGAGGGCGCGGTAGAGGTCGCGATGCAGTGGAACTCCTCCTACCAGGAGTCGATCCACTCCTTCGCCAACAACATCAACACCAGCGAGGGTGGCAGCCACATGTCAGGCTTCCGCTCGGCGCTCACGCGCACGCTCAACAAGTACGCCCGCGACCACGGCCTGCTCAAGGAGAAAGAGGACAACCTCTCCGGCGAGGACGTGCGTGAGGGGCTGACCGCGGTCATCTCGGTCAAGCTGCGTGACCCCCAGTTCGAGGGGCAGACCAAGACTAAGCTGGGCAACCCCGGCATCGCCGGTTTCGTCGAGTCGATCGTCAACAGTGGCCTGGGTGAGTTTCTGGAGGAGAACCCGAGCGAGGCGCGGGCGGTGATCATGAAGTCGGTGCAGGCCCAGCGCGCCCGCGAGGCCGCCCGCAAGGCCCGCGACCTGACACGCCGCAAGTCCGCCCTGGAGAACTCCACACTGCCCGGCAAGCTCGCCGACTGCTCGGTCAAGGATCCTTCGCTGGCCGAGCTGTTTGTAGTCGAGGGCGACTCCGCCGGGGGCTCCGCCAAGCAGGGGCGCGACCGCAATACGCAGGCGGTGCTGCCGCTGCGGGGGAAGATCCTCAACGTCGAGAAGTCCCGCATCGACAAGGTGCTGCAGAATACGGAGATCCAGGCGCTGATCACCGCGATCGGGACGGGCGTGCGTGACGAGTTCAACATCGAGAACGCCCGTTACCACAAGGTCGTGCTGATGACGGACGCCGACGTCGACGGCGCGCACATCCGCACGCTCGTGCTGACGCTGCTGTTCCGCGAGATGGAAGAGCTGATCAAGGCCGGCTACGTCTACATCGCCAAGCCGCCGCTGTACAAGCTCAAGCAGGGCTCGCGCGAGCGCTACATCGAGAAGGAGGCGGAGCTCGAGGAGATCCTGCTTACAGACAAGTGGGAGAGGCTCCAGATCGCCGACCGTCACGGCGCCCAGTTCAAGCTGACCGACAATCGCTGGCAGCGTTTCACGCGCCTGCTCAAGCAGTACGAAGGGTGGGCCTCCTCGTTGCGCGCAGCTCACGGCCACGACATGGTGCAGTTCCTCGAGGAGTCCACGCTGCTGAGCGAGCGGGTCACCGACGCCGAGCAGGCGATCGAGCTGCTCTCCCGCGAGGGTCTGGAGGGCGAGACGCACGCGACCGAGCTGCTGGAGACCGACCCACTGGAGCTGCGGGTCAAGGCCGTGGAGACCCGCACCGGCTTCGCGCGCACCCACCGTATCAAGCGGACGCTGTTCGACTCCCAGGAGTACCGCCAGCTGGCGGCCGTGCACCAGCAGCTGATCGAGCTCGCCGGCACGCCCGCCTTCGAGGTGGCGCTCGGCGACGCCCACGAAAGTGCCCCATCCTTCGAGGCGCTGCGCCAAGCCGTTTTGAGCGTCGCGCAGAAGGGCGTCAAACTGCAGCGCTTCAAGGGGCTCGGCGAGATGAACGCCGAGCAGCTCGGCGAAACCACGATGGCGCCGCAGTCGCGCACGCTGGCGCAGGTCACGCTCGAGGACGCCGCTTCCGCTGACAGGATCTTCTCGATGCTGATGGGCGACCAGGTCGAGCCGCGGAGGGCGTTTATCGAGGACAACGCCCGCGCCGTCGTAAACCTTGATGTGTGACCTCATGACCGGCGCATATCTGCGTCCTCGGTCGCTCGCGTGCGTAGCACGCCACGCTCCCTGCGTCCTTGATCTGCTTGGTCCTGAGGCCCCACATCGGCTTCGTGAAGGAAAGGGAGGTGAGAGATGGCATCTGCTGATGTGATCGGCGGCGGCAACATCGAACCGCGCGCGCTCGAGGAGGAGATGCGCACCGCCTACCTCGACTACGCGATGTCGGTGATCGTCGGCCGCGCGCTGCCCGATGTGCGCGACGGCCTGAAGCCCGTGCACCGCCGCGTGCTCTACGCGATGAACGAGCTTGGGCTCAGCCCCAACCGCTCCTACTCCAAGTGCGCGCTGATCGTCGGCGAGGTGATGGGCAAGTACCACCCGCATGGCGACTCCGCGATCTACGACACGCTCGTGCGGATGGCGCAGGAGTTCTCGATGCGCAACGAGCTCGTCGACGGCCAGGGCAATTTCGGTTCCGTCGACGACGACCCTGCCGCCGCGATGCGCTACACCGAGGCGCGCCTCGCCCGCATCGCCACCGAGATGCTGCGCGATCTCGACATGGACACCGTCGATTTCGTGCCCAACTACGACGGTTCCAAGCGTGAACCGCTGGTGCTGCCCTCGCGCTTCCCCAACCTGCTCGTCAACGGCTCCTCGGGCATCGCGGTCGGCATGGCCACCAACATCCCCCCGCACAACCTCCGCGAGGTGATCGACGCCACGGTCGCCTACATCGACGACCCCGAGATCGAGGTCGAGGGCCTGATGCGCCACATCAAGGGACCAGACTTCCCCACCGGCGGCATCATCCTCGGCCGCGCCGGCATCAAAGACGCCTACGAGACCGGCCGCGGGCGGGTGCGGGTGCAGGCGCGCGCCCACATCGAGCCGCTCAGCCACGGCAAGGAGGCGATCGTCGTCACCGAGCTGCCGTTCATGGTCAAGAAGGGTGGCCCCGGCAACCTGATCGAGAAGATCGCCGACCTCGTGCGCGACAAACGGATCCCCGAGATCTCCGATCTGCGCGACGAGTCCGACAAGCGCGGGATGCGCCTCGTGATCGAGCTCAAGCGCGACGCGATCCCCAAGGTCGTGCTCAACAAGCTCTACAAGCACACCCCGATGCAGTCCACCTTCGGTGTCAACATGGTCGCGCTCGTCGACAACGTCCCCCGCACGCTCAACCTGCGCGCGGTGATCCACAACTACGTGGCCCACCAGCGCGAAGTGATCGTGCGCCGCACCAAGCACGAGCTCTCCGAGAAGGAGGCCCGCGCCCACATCCTGCTCGGCCTGTTGATCGCGCTCGACAACCTCGACGCGATCATCGCGCTGATCCGTGCCGCGCGCGACCGCGACGCGGCACGCGAGCAGTTGGTGGAGCGCTTCGAGCTCAGCCACATCCAGGCCAGCGCGATCCTCGACCTGCGCCTCTCCCAGCTGACGGCGCTGGAGGCCGACTCGATCAAACAGGAGCACGCCGACGTGACCGAGCGGATAGCGGAGCTGCGCGCGATCCTCGGCGACGAGGGCCGCGTGCTGGCGGTGATCAAGGAGGAGCTCGGGGAGATTCGCGAGCGCTTCGGCGACGAGCGCCGCAGCGAGATCACCCACTCCGAGGATGAGATCGACATCGAGGATCTGATCGCCGATCAGCAGATGGTGATCACGATCACCCGCACCGGCTACATCAAGTCGCTGCCGCTGGCGACCTACCGCCAGCAGCACCGGGGCGGGCGCGGCGTCACCGGGATGGACATGAAGGACGGCGACTTCATCGAGCACTTGTTCGTCTGCTCTTCGCACGACTACCTGCTGTTCTTCTCCAACCGCGGCAAGGTGTACCGCTCTAAGGTCTACGAACTGCCCGAGGCCTCCCGCACCGCCAAGGGCCGTGCGCTGGTCAACGTACTGCCGCTGCGCGAGGGCGAGCGGGTGCAGTCGGTGCTGGCCACGCGCGACTACAGCGAGGGCGCCTACCTCGTGTTCGCCACCCGCCAGGGGATCGTCAAGAAGACCGAGTTCAAGGCCTACAACACTCCGATCAACGCCGACGGCATCATCGCGATCAAGATCCGCGACGACGACGAGCTGGTCGCCGTGCGCCGCACCAGCGGCGAGGACGACATCCTGCTCGTCTCCCGCTCCGGCCAGGCCACGCGCTTCCAGGAGTCCCAGGCGCGCCCAATGGGGCGCGACACCTCGGGCGTGCGCGGCATGAACGTCTCAAAGCTTGGCAACTACGTGCTCGCGATGGACGTCGCCCGCGACGACCAGGAGCTGCTGGTGGTCACCGAGAACGGCTACGGCAAGCGCACGCCGATCGCGGACTACCCCCGCAAGGGCCGCGGCGCGATGGGCGTCAAGACGATCGCCCTCACCGACCGCAAGGGCGCGCTCGCCGGCGCGCTGGTGGTGCGCGAGCACGAGGAGCTGATCTTCATCTCGATCGGCGGCATGGTGCAGCGGACCTCGGTGAAGGGGATCAGCCGCTACGGCCGCGCCTCCCAGGGCGTGCGCCTGATGAACCTCAAGGACGATGACGTCGTCAGTGCCGTCGCGCTGGTGGTGGACGGCGGGGATGAAGAGGGCGGAGACGAGGAGGGCGGGGATAGCCCCAGCGGGGACGGCTTCAGCGAGGGTGGCCCCAGCGAGGGTGGCCCCAGCGTGGAGGTCGCCGGCGAGGGCGAGCAGGGAGCGCTACTCGATGGGGACGAGGACGATCTCCGCGGCGATCCGCAGGAGAATGGCAACTCTCCCCTTGCGTGACGTCACCTCCGTCCGCTACTCTGGCGAGACCAGAGAAAGGAGGTGGTCCGTACGTTGAGTGACAGTTCTTGCGGGACCCTGGAGGTGACCGGCCGCTAGGTCGGCAGGCTGGACCGCGTAGCGGAATCCAACCCGGGACACCCCGAGACCGCCGCCGGCTCTGGTCCCTCCGGCAGCACAGGCAGTCTCGGTCTTTCCAGTCAGCCAGTTGTACGAGGGGCGTCGCGGGGGTTGCGGCGCCCCTCGTCCTTCTCTCGGGCGAGGCAAGCCGGTCCCGAGCGTGGCGCGCTTCCAGCCAGCGGAGCAACCGGCGCTTTCGCCTGCCTACTTGCTGCCGCTGGGCGGGCTCATCGGGCCCTCCTCAAAGGCGTGTGGGCCGAGTTTCAGGCTGCCTGAGCCGTCTGCGGCAAATACTGGCGCCACGCCGCCGGGATCGACGGGCTGGCGACGTGGATGAACACCTCCGCGCGTGGCACCCGTGGTACGTGACGCGGCAGCATCCCCGCCTGACGTGGCAGGCGATCGCCCTTGCGGCGGTTGCACGGTGCGCACGACGCCACGATGTTCTCCCAGCTCGACGGCCCCCCCTTGGAGCGGGGGATCACGTGGTCCACGGTGAGGTTGGCCCGCGAGCCGCAGTACTGGCAGGTCCAGCCGTCGCGTGCAAACACCGCGCGCCGTGTGATCTTGCGCTGGTGGGCGTCGCGGGGGACGCGCACGTAGGTCACCAGGCGGATCACCGCTGGCCGTGCCAGCGTGGTGCGCTCGGAGTGAAGCTCCCAGCGCCCACGCTCCACCAACTCGGCCTTCTCCTTGAGCAGGAGCACCACCGCACGGCGCACCGAGCAGACGTTGATCGGCTCGAAGGTCGCGTTCAAAACGAGCACCCGCCCACTCTCAGGCCCGCGCCGCCGGTGCTCGGGAGGCGACACGGACCGAACTGGGTCTGGTGGAATGGTGGTATCCATCCGTGCGCGCAGTGTAGCGACGAACGTGGTCGATCGTTCCCGCTTGCCGCGCGCCGCTTACGACCCCGACGGGTCGGCGCCCGCCGGGTAGGAGCCGAGCACACGCACGTGCTCGCACACCGCGCGCAGCTGCGTGAGCGCCTCTGCCACGGCCGGCTCCCGTGCACTGCCCTGAAGATCGACGAAGAACATGTAATGGCCGATACGCGCCCGCTGCGGGCGCGACTCGATCTTGGTCAGGTTGATCGCACGTATGGCAAACACATCCAGGCAGCGCACCAACCATCCGGGGCTCTCCGCGCCCGAACCCCAGAACACCACTGATGTCTTCCACTGGATGGGCCGGCTTTCGTCCCCTGTGTCTTCGCATAAGCGCAACGGAGGTCGGGAGACGTCCTGCGCGCGATCTTCGACACCAGGCTCGTGCCTTGCCAACCACACGAAGCGTGTGACGTTGTCATCGTGGTCCTGCACCCCTTCGCGCACAACGGCGGCGCCATAGATGTCCGCCGCCAGGCGCGTTCCCAGCGCCGCCTGTCCCCGCACCCCCCCGCTCGCCACCACCCGCACCGCCTCCGCTGTCGAGCTCGCGGGCAGCACGCGCGCGTGAGCCAACTCCCCCCGCAGCAGTCGGGTGCACTGTCCGGGCACCTGGGGATGGGAGATCACCGTGTCGATCTCGCCCAGCGCGACCTGGTGCGTGGCGATCAGCGAGTGCTTCACCGCGAGCAGCGCCTCTCCCACGATCTCCAAGTCTCCATGCTCGTCGGCGAGTAGATCGAGTGTCACTGTCACCGAGCCGTCGAGGGAGTTCTCGATCGGCGCCACCGCCCATTGCACTTCCTGCCGGCGCACTGCCACCACCGTGTCGTAGATCGTGGCGAACGCGACCGGCTCGACGGCGTCGGCTGACGCGCTGGAGAGCAGTGCCTCCTCCGTGAAGGTCCCCGCCGGACCCAGGAAGCCAACGCGCGGGAGCATCGCTCAGGCAGACTGACCAGAGGACACGGCGCTGCCCGCCGGGGAGAGCGCCAGCTGCACCGCCTCCGTCTCCTCGGGGGAGAGCTCCAGTTCGCCTTTGCCCACGTGCACCTGCTTGAGGTAGACGCGCGCCTGGTCGCGATGATGGATGCAGGTGAGCACGACCCCCGAGTGGGTGCCGTCGAGCAGCGCGATCGACACCGATTGGTGTCCAGAGAGCTCGTTGTAAGCGTCGTAGCGCACCAGCGCCCGATGGGAGATCGCACCACGCAGACCAGCTTCGACGTCCCCCAGCCGCTGCTCCAAGCGTTCCGCCACCTCACCGACGTACTCCCGCAGGTCGCCAAAGCCCGCTTGCAGCTCCG
>JBEKYV010000067.1:0-11321 GCA_049510515.1 Solirubrobacteraceae bacterium
CCACCACGGGTCCAGCAGGAAGCAGTAGTCGGCCTCGGTGAGGTTAAGCCCGAACCCGCCCGCCTTGAGGCTGATCAGGAACACCGGGTCCTCGCCCTCCTTGAAGCGCTCCAGCACGCGATCGCGCCGGCGGGTCCGCCCGTCGAGGTAGCAGTAGCCGATGCCCTCGGCGTCGAGGCGCTCGCGGGCCTTGGCGAGGAAGCCCGTGAACTGGCTGAACACCAGCGCCCGGTGGCCCCCGCCGACGACATCCCCCAGCTGTTCCACGAGCGCGCCGAGCTTGGCGCAGGGCACGGCGTCGTGGTCGTCGTCGATGAGGCCAGGATGCAGGCTGAGCTGGCGCAGCAGCGTGATCGAGCGCAGGATCGTGAAGCGGTTGCGGCTGAAGTCGTCGATCAGCCCGAGCACCTTCTGGCGCTCGCGCTGCAGGTGGGTGTCGTAGAGCTTGCGGTGGCGCGGATGCAGCTCCACCTCGAGGGTCTGTTCCTGCTTGGCGGGGAGGTCGGCGGCCACCAGCTCCTTCGTGCGGCGCTTGAGCAGCGGCTTGATCCGCCGGCGCAGGCGGGCGAGCTGCTCGGCGTCGCCGCCACGTTCGATCGGTCGCGCGTACTGCTCGAAAAACCGCTGCGGGTCGGGAAACAGGCCGGGCGCCGTGATCGACAAAAGCGACCACAGCTCCATCAGGTTGTTCTCCATCGGGGTTCCGGTGATCGCCAGCTTGAAGGGCGCGGCCAGCTCGCGCACGCAGCGGTAGGTCTTGGCCTGGTGGTTCTTGACGTACTGCGCCTCGTCGAGGATCAGCCCCGCCCATGCCACCGTGTGGTAGGCGTCGGCCTCCAGCCGGAACAGCGTGTAGGTCGTCACCACCACGTCGGCGGCCGCGACCTCCTCGATCGCGCGCCCCGACCGCGCCAGCGTGTCGGCGACCGCCTCGACCTTCAGGCCAGGGGCGAAGCGGCCGGCCTCCGCCACCCAGTTCGACACGACGCTCGTCGGGGCGACGACCAGAAAGGGGCCGGCGTCCGGGTCGTTGTCACGCGCGTGGCAGATCATCGCGAGCGTCTGCAGCGTCTTGCCGAGCCCCATGTCGTCGGCGAGGATCCCGCCGAGCTCGAGCTCCCGCAGCGACGCCAGCCAGCCGAACCCGTCGCACTGGTAGGGGCGCAGCTGCGCCTGCAGCGCCGCCGGCGGATCGTGCTCGACGATTGTGTCGAGCTCCAGCAGGGCGCCGACCTGGCGCTGCCACGACTGCGCCTGCTCGGTGACGACGCCGAGCGCGGCCAGCTCGGCCCACAGGCCGGCCTGGTAGCGGCTGATTTGCAGCGGCGAGGAGGGCGAGTCCGACAGCGCCCGCGCCTCCTCGATCAGCTGCCGCAGCGACTGCAAACGAGGCTCCAGCAGCGAGAAGTGGGCGCCGTCGTCGAGCAGCATGTGCGACTCGCCGCCCGCAAGCGCCACGAACACCTCGGCGAATGGCAGCTCGCGGCCCTCGACGCCGATCGTCACCCCCAGGTCAAACCAATCGCGCTCGCCTGCGATCTCAGCGGTGGAGACCCCGATCGTGAGCGAGTCGCCGACGTCGCGATAGTCGGCGGGCTCTCCCTCCACCGCCACGACCACCTGCGGGCGCTCCGCCACGCGCGGCAGCACTTCCGTGGTGAGACGCATGCTGTCGATCCCCGTCGGCGAGGTGGCGTGCACCTCGGTGGGCCGCCCGGTGGGGTCGAGCAGGCCGAAGCGCTCGAGGCCCGTCCCGGTGAAGTCGGTGGCCTCGAGGATCGCTCGCTCGGCGTCGAGGTCGCGAAACCCGGGTCCCTCCCCGTTGCTGAGGAGCGCCGTGTGCCGCGTGGCGGCGCCGACCTCATACGACCACTCCCACCCGGCCTCCACGTGATGACCGTCGCCATAGCTGGCGCGCAGCACGAGCGTGGGCGCGGAGATCTCCGGCGGCGTGAACGAGCCGTCGGAGGACACCACGGCGGCGAGGTGGCGCAGCGCGGGGCACAGCTCCTCGGCGAAGCGCTGGAGCTCGCCCGCCGGGATCGCCAGCCGCTGGCCACTGAGGACCATCCCCCGCAGCGGCGCCGGCGCCGGCTTGCGCAGGCGCACGAGCGCCAAACGGCGGCGCTCGGGCCCGGCAATCCCGTCGTCGGGGTCGCTGTCGCGCTCGGCACACACCACGCCGTGTCCGCTTGGGCCCAGGAACAGCAGCGGCTCCAGGTCCTCCGCATCATCGCCGTCGACCTGGAGAACCGCGCGCACGAGCGATCCCCGATCCCCCCGGGTGACGTCGATCAGCAGCTCGCCCCGCTGGTGGCGCCGCAGCTCGCCCAGCCCGGGGAACGAATGGATGAGCTTCACGCCGATGTGCTCCGCCTCCTCCAGCAGCGACCACAGCTGCACGCTGTCGCAGCCGCCGAGATCGAGCGCCTTGTCGGCGCTGTGGCCGTAGCTGTAGTAGGCACGTCCCTCGCGCGCGCGCTGGACGGCATACAGCTCGCGGATCAGCGCGAGGTGATCGGGGCGGTAGTCGCCGCTCTTGACGTGCCACGAGTCCAGGCCGCTCCAACTCAGGGAGCCGTTGACCCAGCCGCCGCGCGCGGCCGGGCGCATCAGCTTTGCCAGCAGTCGCGGCTCGACACCCTCGGCGCCGCCGCCCGCGTGCAACGTCAGCTCGATCGCCAACGGGTTGCCCGAAGCCTGCGCGGCCGGCGCGTCGATCAGCGCGCGCAGAGGCTGCTCCCACGACGGTGGCGCCGTCTTCACGACTTGCAGCGGCGGGTGCTGTGTGCCTCGCAACGCGGTGGCGAGCAACGGCGCGCGCTGCTTTCCCCGCGGCCGACCTGCGCCGCGTCCGTCGGTGGCGGCGATCACGATCGCGGCGACGTGCTTGCAGTTGTACCCGACTGGGCAGGTGCACTCGCCGTCTTCGAACTCGAGCGACTCGCCGTCGGCGGTGAAGAACGCCGCGGTGTCGTAGAGCGCGCCTTTGCCCACCACCGAGCCGGTCAAGGTCGCGGTGTCGGGATCCCATTCGAGCTTGAGCACCCGGTTGCCGCGCGCGTAGCTGCGCCCCCGCCCAAACGATGTCGATCCCACGGTTGCCTCGACCGCGGCGAGCCCGAGATCGTCCACCTCGTTGATCGCGTTCAACACGCCTGCAAAATAACCGTCGCCCCGGACCCCCAAAGTGGGGATGGGACTGGCCGCACATGTGCGGCCAGTGGAGGGGCCGCATGCGGCCCCTCCGGCAGGGTCGCATGCGACCCTGCCCCGGCCGCGCATGCGCGGCCGGCCGGCAGGCGCATGCGCGGCCGGAGGAGTTCGCTACTCCACCTCGAGCTCGGGCTCGCCCGTGTGCAGAAAATCGGGCAGCGGCGGCGTCGATCTTGGCTGTGCCCTGGAGGCTTCCCGCGGATTCTGAACGTCCGGGCGGGCAATGGCGAGGTAGGAGACGAGCACGAGCACGGCGACGCCGAACACGATCGCCGTGGGGCCGTCGCCGAAGCCGATCCCGCTGAGGCTGCGAGGCTTGCTGATGTAGTCGGCGAACGACGCGCCGAGCGGGCGCGTGACGACGTAGGACATCCAAAACGCGGCGATCCCGTTCAGGCCGAGCTGCCATCGCGCCACGGCCGGGATCATGATGATGACGCTGAAGAGGATGCCGGAGTCCAGGTAGCCCAGGTTGAGCGAGGTCGCGGTGAAGTCCCCAAGCGCGGTGCCAAGGGCAAAGGTCGCGAACACCGTCGCCCAGTAGAAGGCCTCGCGTCGCTGGGTGACGATGCTGTGGATCGACAGCGTGCCCTCGCTGCGCCGCCACAGCCAGAAGATCGCGGCCAGGATCGCGGCCCACAGCAGCGTCGTCCCCGCATAGGGGATGTGGGCATCGAGATGCAGGAAATCGGCCACGCCGGTCCCTGTGGTGGCGATCGCGTAGGCCAGAAACCAGTAGGCGAAGGCGCGGTAGCGGCGCGTGCCGAACTGCAGCACCAGCCCGACGACGATCACGAGCACCTCGATCCCACCGCCCCCGAAGTTGCCGTAGGTCTTCAGGTAGTCCGACGTGGCCTCCCCGCCGGCGGTCGTCAGGATCTTCACCACCCAGAAGAGGAAGATGACCTCCGGGACCTTCGCCGCCAGGGGAGCGGGAAAGAAGCGGCCAATCAGCGGCACCAAGCCGTCCCCCGATCCCGCGCGGCGGGCAGGGCTCGGCGAAGAGTGGCGATGACGGCGAACGGATCCCACGTGGCGGACGCCTCCTTCGGCTGGACGGCGCCGACCATAGCAAGCAGCCCTCGCTCAGGCCGCAGTCACCGAGCCTACGCGCGGATCCTCTCGGAGAAGCGCTCGCGGGCGGCCTGTCGAGACACGCCGAGCGCGATCCCGATCTCGCCCCACGAGCGACCGTTGGCGCGCGCACGCGCGACCATCTCGCGAACGCGAGCCTCGCCGGCGCGGACACCGTCGACGGCTTCTGCGAGCGTGCGCAGGTCGGTCGTGTCGTCCATCTGGACGCCAGCGGGGTCGAACTCCTCGGCCAGCTTCGCCGCTCGCCGGATCTCCTCTTCGGTGTGCATGACTTTCGCTCCGGTCATCGGTGGGGTAGGTATTGGTGGCGGGCGCGCATGGCGTGGACGATTACGGGGTCGTCGGTGTCGATGCCGAGCACGCCCACCTCGAGCAGATCGCCATCGCGGGCAGGGCCGACGCGCATCGTGAAGTCGTCATCGAGTTGCCACTGGGCGATGGAATTACGGACGGCATGGAACATGTCCTCGTCAGTGATGCCGTGCTTGCGAGCTGCCTGCCCGATGCGCACGATGACAAGATACCTTGTCAAGCAAAATCTGTCAAGGAGTCTTGCCGGGTTGGCGGCCAACTACGCAACCGAGAGCTTCATCGAGCGCACCAACCAGCTGACCGACTCGCGCGGCATGCCAATCTTAGGTCGCCAGAAGGGTCCGTCCGGTATGCTTGCTATGTGTGGCCGACTTGCCCCCAGAGCGAGATATGCCCGATCTGCCGGAGGAGGCAGTCGTTGTCCGTGGTGGCTACATGCGGAACAAGTCGCTCAAAATCTCGGCGCAGGTGCATTGCGACGAAACGGGCGGCCAGTACGGCTGGTGTTTCTGGTGCTGTCCTGGCAAGACGGCTGACGAGATTGCGCGGGACGCAGACTTTGACGCCGATGTCATCCGCACTTCGACCGTCGGTCGAATCCGTCTTGCGGGATTTGAGATCGCGCCCGATCGAGACGAGGACGATCACGTCGTTGTCGCGCTCAACGGCGAGCCCGACGGCGATGCTTGCAAGCGGCTGCGCGATGCCTTTGACGAGGCACGACCGATCGGAGGTTAGTAAGCCATGAATCCAAACCAGTTCGACGTCGATTACAACGACCGCGACCGAGAGGGTCGCCTGATGGCATCAATGCGCTTCGCCGCCGGAAATCGCATCCCAGAGCCGGGCGAGAGTGTGTGGACCGCCGATGACGAGGGCCACACATGCCGAGGCACTGTCTCACACGTCGAAGGCTCGGTCGTATATATCGATCTGGACCGCAGTACGTGGCGTGTGTTTAGAGCGGTCGGCATGGACACGATCGAGGACGACATCTATGGCTTGATTGAAGTGACCGAAGACGAGCCAGTACCCGCATAGAGACGTGCGTGTTGATACGGCCCTCCTGTGCGATGCAGCGACCGTACGAGACGGTCTACTGCACATTCTCGGCGGTGGGATTACACAGGTCATGCGCCCCCAATATCCAGCGCCGCTCGGAATGCAGCTTGCGCTCCGAATCCTTGCGCATCCCACGGAGCTAGATCGTTCCCACACGCTCGAAGTGCTCCTGCAAGATGAGGACGGTGAGCGAGTCACGCGGTTCGCGTTGGAGACTGCGCAGATCGACGCTTCACAAGTTCCGCCCGGAGAGCAAGCACCGCTTCCGTTGGCATGGAACTTCCCCGCAAACCCCCACCTACCGCATCCGGGTCGCTACAGCTTTGAGTTGCTGATCGACGGCGTACACCAAGCCACGGTGCCCTTTACAGCCACCTGACCGTCCCAAGGAGGATGAGCAGACAAATGTCCCTAAACGTCAACGCCAATCCTGTCGGCAATCCTGTGATTGTGTCGGCCAAGGAACAGACTTCCGACGACACTGAGTACCAGCGCTTCGAGGATTCGGCTCGAAGGCTCGTCCAGGTCCCGAAAGCCGAGCTAGACGCGAAACGCGGGTCCGGGAGCTAGCTCTCGGATTCGATGGCTGCGACCAGCTCTTGCGAGCGAGACTCCCAGCGCCTCGGCGATCTGGCGCACGGTAACTCACACGGGCGAAGACTGCCCCAGCTCGATCCGGGCGATAGCGCCCGTCGAGATGCCGGAGCGGAAGGCGACGGCTTCCTGAGCGTCGGTGTAGACGGACAACCACGGTCCACGTGCCCTGGGTCGATGTGGCTTACCGCCGACCGGTTCCGAGGTGTAGTACGCATTGGCGGCATGCGGGAAAGCTGGTTGCGTCCTAGCGTTGGCGGGGAGTGCCGGTGCCACCCGAAATAAACGATCCAGAGGAGCTGGAGGCCCGTGGCGCGCCGGCGAGCGCGACGATCGCGGCCTCCACCAGTCTCGGCCCGGTGCACCTCACCGTGGCCGACCTCGCGCGCTCGGTCGCCTACTACGAGCGCGCCGTCGGCCTCACGTTGCTGGACGGTGGGCCGGGCGGTACGTCATCAACATCGGGGATGCCAACCTCGCCCGCGGGGCGACGTGCCGTGCTCGGCGTCGGTGAGCGAGCGCTGCTCGTGCTTGTCGAGCAGCCCGGCGCTCGTCCCGTCACTCACTCGACCGGCCTCTACCACTTCGCCCTGCTGGTGCCGCGGCGCGTCGACCTGGCCCGGTGGCTGGCGCACGCCGCGCACGAGCGCGTCGCGCTCGCCGGTCTCTCCGATCACTTCGTGAGCGAGGCTGTCTACCTGAGCGATCCCGACGGGCACGGAATCGAGATCTACTGGGACCGACCCCGCGCGCACTGGGAGGGGCAGGTGGCGGTTCGCATGACGACGCTGCCACTCGACGTCGAGAGTCTGCTCGCCGAGCTACCCGATCGCCATGCACCAGACTTCCGCGGCCTGTCTGCGGGCACCGTGATGGGTCACGTCCACCTCAAGGTCGCCGCTGTCCCGCAGGCCATCGCGTTCTACCGCGATGTCCTGGGCTTTGCGCTGATGGCCGCCCTCGGGGATAGCGCCGCGTTCCTCAGCGCCGGGGGCTATCACCACCATATCGGTGCCAACACCTGGGAAAGCGCCGGCGCCTCGCCGCCGCCGGCCGGTGCTGCGACTCTGCGCCACGCGACGATCGTGTTGCCCGACGAGACCGAGCGCGAACGCGTGCTCGCACGGGTGGCGGCTCACGGTTACGCGCTGCATCACGGCGAGGAGGGACCGCTTGTGCACGATCGCTCGGGCAACGCGCTGGTGTTGAGCGTCGCCAAGGGCCCCTAACCAAATGAGATCAAGTCTCGTTTGGTTGGGGTCCAAAAAGAAGCACATGGCGCGGCCCTACGATGGTGGATCAAACGATGGGCCCAGACCAAATAAGACAAGTCTCGTTATCATTTGCAATCACACCGTCCGCAGCGCTTCGGTGGGCGACAGCCGCGCGGCGCGCAGCGCGGGCACCAGCCCAGCGACGGCGCCGATCAACAGCGCTGCGGCAAACCCGCCGGCCCACGCGACGGTGGGGATGACGATCGTCCAGCCCTTGGTGGTGGCGTAGATCGCGGTCGCGAGCGCCCCGGTGGCGATGCCGGCGGCGCCGCCGCCGAGCGCGAGCAGGATCGCCTCGGAGAGGAACTGGGTGCGGATCTGCCCGCGGGTCGCGCCGAGCGCGCGGCGCAGCCCGATCTCTGAGCGGCGTTCGAGCACGGAGATGACCATGATGTTGGCCACGCCCACCGCGCCCACCAGCAGCGCGACGGCGCCGAGCCCGAGGAACAGGCCGTTGAAGGCGCCCTCGGCGTCGGCGCGCGCGGTGAGCGTGGCTGAGGGCTGGCTGACGTCGACTTCGTTGGGGGCTTCCGGGTCGGCGGTGTCCGCCAGCACCGACTGGACGGCCTCGACCTGGCTGTTTTGGGCACGCACGTAGACGGTGTTGGGGTGCCCGTTGAAGTGCAGGTAGCGTTCGGCGGCCTTGAAGCCGACCAGCACCGCGCTTTCGATTTCGGGCGTGAGCACCGATTCGCCGAGGATGCCGGCGAGGTACAGCCACTGGTTGGCGGCCCAGATCCGCTCGCCCGGGTAGATGTGGTCGATCCCGAGCCGCGCGGCGGCGGCCGAGCCGAGCACCGCAACCGGCTCCCGGGCGGTGGCGGCGTTCAGGTAGCGACCCTGCACGACCTGGACGTTGAGGGTGTGCAGCAGGCCGAGGCTGGCCGCCTTGATGCCGAGCGCGTTGGTGTTGACTTCCGGAATCAGCGGCGTGCGGTACACGTTGCCTTCGACCTTGCCGGTCTGCGCGACGCTTTCGACGGGGTAGATGCGGGCGATCATTGCAGGGGCCACCAGCGGCAGCTGTGCGGTCTTGCCGGCGAAGCTCTGGCCGTTGGTGACGGTCAGCAGATTCGTGCCGAGCTTGTCGATCTCTTCGAGCAGCCCCGCCTGGCTGGAGGCGGACAGGCCGAGCACCGCCACGATCGCGGCGACGCCGATCGCGATCCCCAGCGCGGAGAGCGCCGCGCGCAGCCGCCGCGTGCGCAGCCCCACGCTCGCCACGCGCGCGAGGTCTGCGGCCCGCAGCCTTCGCGGGGCGAGACCTGCGCCGCCGGCATGGTCTCGGGTGGGGTCGGCGACGGCGCTCACCGCGCCCTCACTGCGACTGGCCGGGAGCTTCGTTGACGAGGGCAAACGCCGTCGGCCGGGCGTGCGCAACGGTCGCCCTGACGATGTAGCCGCCCTGCGTGCCGTTCGCGGTGAAGGGGGGCGCCACGGCGATCCCGCGGGCGTCGGTCTTGACGCGGACCGTGTGACGGTGAGTGACGCGGACACGGTGGTGGGGACCGCGAGCGTGAACCGTGAAGCGCCCGCTCGCGCCGGTGGCGGGCGCCGAGAACGTGACGAGCGCTCCCGCCACGGGCTTCCCCTGTGCATCGGTGACGGTGACGGCGAGCGGGATCGGGAACGCGGTGGCCACGACTGTGGACTGCGTGGAGCCGACGCCTGCGACGGCTCGCAGCGGCTGAGCGAAGGCGAACGCCCCTACCGGCGCGCCGAACGCGGCGCCCAGCAAGAGCGCGAGCGTCGCGCGAGAACCGCCGCGGCGCAGGCGTGCCCACGCGGTGCGAACTACCGCGGCGATGCGGCGAGTCGGCCGGCCGGCACCTTGCGCGCTCATCGGCTGAGCGCTCCCTGCGTGGCGGTGTCGGCGACGATCTGTCCGTCGAGCACCTGCACCTGGCGGGGCAGGCGGGCGGCGAGGTCGTGGTCGTGGGTGATCACGAGGATCGTGGCGCCCTGCCCGTTGAGCTCTTCCAGCAGCTCCAGCAGCGCCGTGCCGGAGGCGCTGTCGAGGTTGCCGGTGGGCTCGTCGGCGAGCACGATCGCGGGGCGGCCGACGAGGGCCCGGGCGATCGCGACGCGCTGGCGCTCCCCGCCGGAGAGCTTGCTCGGGCGGAAGTGCGCGCGCTCGGCGAGTCCCACCTGGTGGAGCGCGGCGGCGGCGCGCTCGCGGCGCTCGGCGACGGCGACGCCGGCGTACAGCAGCCCTTCGGCGACGTTCTCCAGGGCGGTGGAGTGCTCGGCGAGGAAGAACTGCTGGAAGACGAAGCCGATGCGGGTGGCGCGCAGCGCGGCGAGCTCGCGGTCGGTCAGCTGTGCGGCATCCAGACCCGTGATCGACACCACGCCCGTGGTGGGGCGCTCCAGCGTGCCCATCACGTGCAACAGCGTGGTCTTGCCCGAGCCCGAGGGGCCGACGATCGCCACCAGCTCGCCCTCGCGCACCGCAAAGCTCACCTCCCGCAGCGCGTACACCGGCGGCTCGGCGCCGTACACCTTGCTGACTGCGCGCAGCTCCAGCACCACTGGCGCCTCGCCGCCGTCAGCGCCGGCTGCGCGTAGCCTGGGCGCCTCGTCGCCGTCCGCGTATGCGATCCCCGCTGGGGGTTCGTTCATGGGGTGCTCGCTCATGATGACGCCGGCACCACCACGCGCCGGCCGGCGAACAGCCCCTGGCCGCTCACCTGCACGAGGCCTTCGGCATCGTCGAACAGGCCGACGGTGACGGCCACGAGATGGTGTGCGAGGCCTTCGGCTACCTCCACGGCGTAGCCGCCCCCGGCTAGCGCGAGCAGCGCGTCGACGGGCACGGCCAGCACGTTTTCGACGCGTTCGGTGGTGATCTCGACGTTCACGGGCGCCTGGTCGAGGTGGCCGGTCGCCGCCGGGTCGGTGGGGGTGGCGTCGACTTCGACGGTGGGGGAGCTTTCTTCTTCGCTGCCGTGGCCGGAGCCGGACGGCACCGTCGCGACGCCCGAGACGTAGGTGATCCGCCCCGGCGTGGTCTGGTTGTCGGGCAGGGTGATCGTCACTTCGTCGCCGACCTTGACGCTGCCCTGCTCGGCGGCGTCGAGCGCCAGCTTGACCTGCCGCGCGGTCGAGGTGATGTCGAGCACCGGCCCGGGCATGACCGTCTGGCCGACCGTCGGGGTGACGCTCGTGACGCGCACCGCCCCGGAGTGGAATACCACCGACCCCAGCAGCAGCTCGCCGGTGACCGACGCGCCACGGGCGGACTGCAGCGCGCGAATCGCGGCTGCGGTCGCGGCCGTGAATTCGTCGCCGACGAGCCCCTGCCCGTAGCCGAGCGTGTCGAGGTTGGCGTTCAGCTCGGCGACGTCCGGCCCCGGGGACATCCCCGCGACGAATGCGCGCGTGGGTGCCACCGACCCGTACAGCAGCAGCACCGGCTGGCCGCCGATCTCATACAGGCTCTGCCCGCGCGTGACGATCTGGCCGACCGAGGGCAGCGCCGTGAAAGTCGAGCTCTGGCCGTAGAGCGCCGCCGAGGAGCGCGCCGTGGACAGGTTGGACTGCGCGCTCGCGAGCTGTTTTTCCGCCGATGACACCTGCGCGCGGTCGGCGGTGATCTTCGTGGCCGCGGCAGTGGCGTTCTGCTGGGCCGCAGCGACGGTCTGCGCGTCGCCGGAGCACGAGCTCCCGCCCGCGCCCGAATCGCCGTTTTCGCCGCCGGGCGAGGAGCTCGCGGATGCTTCGGCGGCGCCCTCGCCGGCGCAGTCGACCTGCTCCTTGGCGCGCGCC
>JBEKYV010000068.1:0-11283 GCA_049510515.1 Solirubrobacteraceae bacterium
ACCGGCTGGCCGAGCGAATCGAGCGATGGTCGGGCAACCACGCCTCATTGCACGAGGTCTCGCCCAAAGGGCTCAAGGCCGCGCAGCGCCGAGGAGAGCCGATCATCGCCTCGCTGCGCAACACCTCCATCGCGCTCGCCGGCCCCGCATTCGCCGAGCAGGTCGCGCATCGCAGAGCGAGGGCGATCGCGTGACCCCTCGACACCCCACGCGAACCCAGCGCTGCGGCCGCCCCCAGGCGACCACTCGCCTGGCCCAGGCCCACAAGTTCTTCGACGCGGCCGAGCTGATCGCAACCGACGTGACCGACGATGAGGCAAACGCCAGCGTAGCCGCATCGCTTGCCGTGCTGGCCGGGATCGCCGCCAGCGACGCGGCCTGCTGCGCCAGGCTCGGCCGCCGATCGCGCTCGCAAGACCATCACCACGCGGAGCACCTTCTCGCGGAGATCCTGCCGGGAGGACGCGACGCCGCCAAGGATCTGCGGCGCCTTCTCGACCTCAAGGACGCCGCGCAGTACGGCGTGATTCACGTGAGCGCAGCCGAGCTGCGGTCCGCATTGCGCCGCGCACGCGCACTCGTACGCTTCGCGGCCGACACCGTTGCCGGCGGCACATAGCACCCTCGCGGCCCGCACAGGTTTCGGCCACGGTGGCCGAAACCATCGCTCAAAACCCGCAAAACGCGACTATTCTGGACCCGCGATCACGGGCCGGAATGCGCCGAATACCGTATGGCTACTGAGGATTCCCACACCCGAGCCGCGCATTCTGCGAGCTGCTCGCCGACCAGCTCGCGGTCGGCCACATCGAGCTCGCGCAGAGCGGCGGCGAGGAGGTGCTGACGCTGGAGGAGGCTGCCGCGCTATTGCGCGTGCCAGTCGAGGCGCTCCGCGCCAGTGCCCTCGCGGGTGAGCTGCCCGCGAGGTGCACGCGCTCGTTGATTATTGCCGCTGCAGCAGATTCGGCGCCATGAGCCTGGCTCGATCTGATCGTGGCTAGCACAATGCGCCCGCTCGCGCGGTAGGCGCACCGCGAAGGCCAGCAGCCGCACGACAAGCGGACTCTCCTCAGCGGTCTCCCAGTAGATCATCGTTTCGTTCGGCAGCACATAGCCAGAGCGACGCCCATTGCTCGCAATCGGGACTCCCGAGTTGGACGAGCAGCGGTTGCGGCGAGCCGCTGCGCTCCCCCGACCGGTCGCGGGTCATTGCGGGGTCAAACCCTCGTCCGGCACCGCATCGAGATCCGGCGTCGGCAGCGATGACGCCAGCGTTACCGGCAGCGCGCTCGCTGCCATCCGCCAGGGTTTGATAGCCACGGATAGCAACTTGCTATCGTTCGGTGGGTGCCTGAGGATCGCGTTCCTCTGTTCGTCAGGTTGCCGCGCGAGCAGGCCTCTGCGCTGGACCGGCTCGTCGACTCGACCGGCCGCCGCAAGCAGCACCTCGTGAGCGAGCTGCTCGCCGACCAGCTCGCGGTCGGCCACATCGAGCTCGCGCAGAGCGGCGGTGAGGAGGTGCTGACGCTGGAGGAGGCTGCCGCGCTGCTGCGCCTGCCGGTCGAAGTGCTCCGCGTCAGTGCCCTCGCGGGTGAGCTGCCCGGGCGTGCGTTCGCAGAGGAGTGGCGGTTCTCGCGTACCGCCCTGCTGGCATGGCTCGCTGGCGAGGAAGCCCCGCAGCCCGCGAGCAGGCATGAGGGTGAGGATGGGTAGCGCCGCGCACCGGCCGCTCGTGCTCGTCCCCGGGGCGTGCCTCGGTGGCTGGGTGTGGCATGAGGTGGCGGGGAGGCTCCGTGCGCAGGGGCACGACGTCTACCCGGTAACCCTGACCGGACTGGGCGAGCGCGTGCACCTCGCGCACGCCGGCGTCGACCTGGAGACGCACATAACCGATGTCGTGAACCTGCTCGACTACGAGGCGCTCGAGGACGTGGTGCTCGTCGGCCACAGCTACTCCGGCACGGTGGTCACCGCCGCCGCCGACCGCCGCGCGCAACGGGTGCACACCGTCGTCTACCTCGACACCTCCCCGCTCCCCAACGGAACGGCCATCGCCGAGGTGCAGGCGTCCGAGCAGCGCGAACACCAGCAACGTGAGGTACAGGAGCATGGAGACGGCTGGCGCTGGCCCGTCCCCGACCGCGAGACCCTCACCGCCGGAACGTACGGAAGCACCAGCGGCCTGGGCGACGAGCACCTGAGGCTGATCGCCCTGCGCGCCACTCCCCACCCCTACGCGACCATGACCTCCCCCGTGTACCTCACCCACGACAGACCCCCTGGGGTTCGCCGCACAGCGATCTTCTGTGCCGCTGGTGGCATCGATGTCGCACGTCTGCGTGAGCTGATCGCCCAGGGCGACCCGCGCGCCGCCCCGTTTGCCGACGGCGACTGGGAGCTACACGACCTCCCCACCGGGCACTGGGCGATGCTCTCCCTACCTGATCAACTCGCCGACCTGCTACACGACATCGCCGAAAAGTGACCCTCGGCCGGAGCGCAAGGATAGGTAGGGCAGCGGCGCTATCGGTTCTCGTCCGGAGCTATAGCATCGGGCACGGTCATAGGATGCTCGCCTTCGTGGCAAACGAGTCGTGCAGTACAGTCTCGTACTGACGATCGCCCGGAGCGATGCAGGTCTTGCGGGTGCTGGCTAGCGTTGCGCGGGACTCGTTCGTCTCTGCGAAGATCGGGACGATGACCGCATCCCCTCAGGCAAGGCGTTCTCGGCGGCTACTCGAACGGCTCGGTATGTTCACTCTCGCTCAGGTCTCAGCGACCATCATTGCAATGCTCGTCGGCGCTGGGTTGGCGCTGCTGGGGAGCGCACTGTTGGCGAAGCCGACAACAGCACAGCAAATCCAAGAATTTGAGCTTAGACAGGGGGCAGAGGGTTACACGCTCGTCCAAGAGCTTTCGGGAGATTTGCACGGAGATGGCACAGAGTCATTCGAGTTTCTGATGCGCAACGGAGCCGGCGAGCGGTTCCCTCTACCCAAAGCCAACTCGGATCGACTGTTCATTTTTGACGACGACAACGGCACTCTTCGTCAAGCATTCGAGTTCCAACCTGCTGTCGCCCACGGGGAGACTGGTGATGCGATTGAGCCCTACGTGGGGCGCATCGATGGCTTGTTCGATGCCTTTGGCACCGGACGGCAGGACATCGTTGGCTCATGGGACTATTACCTCATCGCTGGGGGCCGATACGCTGGGCCACGGCCTTTTGTGATTTGGTGGAATATCGCCCGCGGGCGATATGAAATGACCCCAATCCTAAATGCTGATGTAGCGCGGTCCGCGATCACAAAGGTTCGCAGTCCGGGTATCGCGGGACGCGTCGAAAGACCCGGCTACCTCAATCCACTCACCCTGCGCGACGTCAATTCAAGCGCAACATTTACTTCGGTTGAGGCCCAGGACTACGCCCCGACGATGCGGAATGGTCACCTTGTTCTCGTTGCTGCGTATGTGCTGAGGGGGCGGGGTCTTTTGGATGACACCTTGTGGCAGGTCGTTCCATACTCGCTTCGGCAGGCGGTAGATGTACAAACGGCGGTCGCTACCGAAACGAGCGGCGCTTCCTGCTCAAACACGCCTATCTTCATGCATCCCGGGGGAGAGCCATATAACGATTACACCCCGGCGGCGGCCGCCTTGGCAACTTGGGACAAGAGCGGACCGGCTGGCATCGAAAACTGCTGAAAGTCCGATCTGCAGTCTGCTGGTGCCGGTGCATCGTGGCCTGGCGTCGTGCCACCTGCTCTACGCTGGCTGCGCTCCGATCGAAAGGAGTCGGCCGATTAGGGGGAGCCGTGACGAGCGGAATGCCCGTGGAGCAGTACCTCGCGAGGGTGGCGGGAGATGACTGCCTCGGACGATAAGCGGTTGCGCGGCGAGCCGGCTGCCCCCCGGCTGGTCGCGGGTCATTGCGGGGTCGAACCCACGTCCGGCACCGCATCGAGATCCGGCGTCGGCAGCGATGATGTCGGGGCGCCGGTTGGGCGGTGTGAGCCGACGGTCTGGGCCCCTGGGGCGCGGGCGAGCGAACCGCCAGGCGAGCCGGCCGCAGATCGACTGAGCGCTCACGCCGTTGCGCGGGGCTTGCTCCAGTGCTTGATGAACACGGCCTTGGCGTCGGTGTATGCCTCGCGGTCCTCCCGGTGGCGCGCGGCGAGCGCTCGCTTCAGCGCCTCGTACTCCGCTGCGAGCACGGGGTCTGCGCGGAGGCGGTCGCGGAAGCGCAGGCGCCGGTCGAGCTCTTCGCGATCGTCCACGAGGTGCAGGTGGTGGGTGCGGTGCGCGGCGGACGGGTAGCAGAGGAACCGCCGGTGGGTGAGCGTCGCGTTGAACGCTGCGGGGAACTGGTAGCCGGCGTCGGCGACGAGCGCCGCGACCGGCGCGTCGAGTTCGCCGACGAGCGCGATCATGTCGATCACGGGCTTGGCGGCGAGACCGGGGACGGAGGTGGAGCCGAAGTGGTGGATCTCCACGCCTGGGAGCAGCGGCGCGAGCCGCTTGCGCTCGTCTTCGAAGGCGAGCGGCCAGGACGGGTCGTAGGCGACGATCTCGACGGGAGCGTCACGAACACCGGCTCGCGCCAGGTCTTCGATCGCGGCGTTGCGGCGCTCGGAGGGCGTCATCTACTCGTTGAGGATCGCGTATACGACCTGGTCCACGCAGCGCTCTCCGATCCGCTCAGCGGCGTGCAGCAAGCCCTCTTGGGTGAACCCGAGCCGCTCGGGAATCGCCCGGCTGCGAGCATTATCGACAGCTGCCCGGATCTCGACTCGATGAAGCCGCCAGATCGCGAAGGCGTGATTCACGAGCGCCTGCACCGCCCGCGTAATGGTTCCGTGACCCTGCGCTGTTTCGGCGAGCCAGTAGCCGATGCTGGTGGAGCGATGATCCCAGGAGATGCGGTGAAACCCGACCACGCCGACGACCCGTCCGTCCGCGACCACCGCCGTTTGGAACCCGTTGTTGTCCGTCAGTTGTTCGCGTGTGCGCCGGATGAAGGCCAGGGTGTCCTCGGATGTCTGGCCGGCTGCCCACGGCATCCAGCGCGCGAGGTGAGCGCGGTTGGCCTCGATCACGGCGTGCAGCTCCGGCGCGTCTGGCTCCTGTAGCAAACGGAGCCATCGCCCGTCCACGAGCTCGATACGACACATCCCGTCGTCGGTCGCCTCACCGGCTTGGATTTTCGCGTGCGTTCGCTGTGACACCGCCTACACGGTACGCCCCGAAGGACGAGCGTTGCCGATCTTCGTTGCGAAGTCCGCGAACGCGGCTTCCAGCTGGGTCAGGCCCGGCTCCTCGAGGGGGAAGTGCCCGCAGCGATCGAGGGTCACGAGCTGCGTTGGGCCTGCCAGACGTAGTAGAAAGCGCTCGGACAACTCGGTCGGCGTCCAGCGATCCGCGGCGGGGTGGGCGAGCAGCACGGGCACGCGGGACGCCTCGGGCTCGATGGCGGGGGTGTAGTCGATCCATGTGCGCAGGAACCGCGCGGGCACTCTCTTGCCGCCGCCGAGCTTGTCGTTTCGCGCGAGCCTGGCGACGGCCGGGTCGTTGGCGATCGCGTTCATGTTGGCGGCGGCCGCCATCGGGACGGGCAGCGGGTCGCTCAGCGGTGGTGCGGCGCGTAGCAGCCGCGCGCCGAGTCGGCCTGCCCACCGGCTGCGGCCGAGGGAGGCGAGCACCTCGGGGTCGCGGGGGTCGATCAGCGTCGTCGCGACGATGCCCGCCAGTGGCGCGCCGGCTGTAGCGGCGTGCCAGGCGAGCATTCCGCCCATCGAGGCGCCGAGCGCCATCACGGGCCGGTCCGCGCGTTCTCGCTCCGCCACGGCCAGGTCGCGGGCGCACGCCACCCACATCGGGTAGGTGAAGCGCTGGCGCGGCACCCTCGTGAGGCCGTAGCCGGGGAGGTCGGGGAGCACCGCCTCGTACCCCAGGCGTCTTGCGAGCAGGCCGATCGGCGCCAGCAGCCGCCCGTAGCCCCCGCCGCCGTGCAGGCCGATCACGGTCACAGGCGCGTCCGGCTGCTCGTAGCGGTCGACGTGCACCGCGATCCCTTGCCACTGCCAGCGTTCCTCGCGTGGCAGCTCGCCGGGGCACAGACGCAGCCTGGGCGGTAGGTGGGGCTGGTAGCTGCGCCAGCTCGCCTGGTGCTCGTAGTCAAGGTGGGCCACGATGCGTATATTGAGCAATTACTCACATGTCGTCAACTCGCATTCCCAAGGCGCGGCTTGCCCCCCGCAAGCTCCCCCAGCAGGCACGCTCAGAGGCAACGGTCGAGGCGGTCCTCCAAGCGGCGGCTCAGGTTTTCGAGCGCCACGGCTACGCGGCGGGCACCACCAACCGCATCGCTGCGCGCGCTGGCGTGTCGATCGGCTCGCTCTACCAGTACTTCCCAGGCAAGGACGCGATCCTGCTCGCACTCGCCCGCCGCCACCTCGCCGAGGGCACCGCCCTGCTGCAACCACAGCTCGAGCGGCTGCAGGCCGGCTGTGCACTCGACGAGGTGCTCGCCGACGTCGTGAAGGCGATGGTCGCGCTGCACGCCTCCGCACCACGACTGCATCGCGTGCTATTCGAGGAGACCCCGCTTCCACAGACGTTGCGCGCCGAGCTCGACGCCACCGAAGACGCACTGGTCGAGGTCGTGGCCCATTCCCTTCAACGTCAACCCGACACCGCCGAGCACCACTTGGTTGCGCGCATGATCGTGAGCGCGATCGAGGGCCTCACCCACCGACTCGTCCTACGGCCGGCCGGCGCCTCTCCAGATGCCATCGCCATCGAGGTCACCACCATGCTGCGCGGCTACCTACGACAGCGACAGCGAACCTTGGACTCAAGGAATCAGTGAAGCATGGATTTGAAGGCGCCGGGTATCGTGCAGCGGTCGGCGCCATGTTCGTGACGCGCATCGCATCCACACCGCGGAAGCCGACGGCTTCATAGGTGCCTCATGGCTGTCGCTGGCCGATTGTCTCCAGGAAGGCCCTGATGTACTGGTTGACGAGCTGGGGGTGCTCCTCGGCGATCCAGTGTGTGGCGCCCTCGATCGTACGGAACGTGAGGTCGGGCACGTACTTGTCGAGCCCGTGGTGCGCCAGCGGGCGGGTGTAGATGTCGGCGCTCGGGTAGAGCACGAGCGTGGGCACCTCGATGGTGAGGGGTGTGACCTGTGGGGCGTAGTTGCCGCGGGCGGGGACGCCGTTCTCGGACGGTCCGAGTCCCTCGCGCTGGTACCAGTTCAGCATGCCGGTCAGCGCGCCCGGCTGGCGCCAGCTCTGCAGGTAGTGACGCATGTCCTCGTCATCGAGAAACGGATGCGCGAGCGTGGCGCGCAGCGCCGCGAAGTCCTCGGCAGCGAGCAGCGGCTCGACCTCGGGCCGGCGCAAGCCGAGAAGGTACTGGCTGGCGTGCTGCTGTTCGGGGTCCTCGCGCAGCGCCCAGTCGAACGTCGCGGGGTGCGGCGTGGCGAGGATGACGAGTGCGTCCAGCATGTCGGGATGGTGCAGCGCGAACGTCCACGCTGTGGCCGCCCCCCAGTCGTGCCCCACCAGCACCAGCCGCTCGCGATCGATGCTCTCGAGGAGCGCCTTGATGTCGCGGGCGGCAGGCCACGGGCCGTATTCGTGCAAACCGGCGGGCTTTGAGGAGAGGTTGTAGCCACGCAGGTCTGGGGCGAGCACGAGATGATCGCGGTCGAACTCCGCAAGCTGGTGGCGCCACATATGCCAGCACTGCGGGAACCCGTGCACGAACACCATCAACGGGCCCTGCCCTGCGTGGGCATAGTGCAGGCGAACATCGCCAAGATCGGCGTAGTCGTGCTCGATGTCGTCCTGGTGGTGAAGGCTCATCTCTCTCCCAGCGGTCGTGATGGCCGAACGCAGGCCTCTCGGTCCGCATCCTGGCGCTATGGCGTGCGCTTGTCTGGCGAGAATCGGACGACGACAACCTTCACCCGTGCGCACCGCACTGCCGTCTGCTCGCGCCGACGAAGCTTCCAGTCTTTGTAAGCGACGTTCTTCGCTGAATTCCGGCGTTGCTGTGGCTTCGTAGCTGTACACGGTTCCTGGCTGCTTACATGACTACGACACGAACGGTATGTGGAGTACTCTCGGGCCAGCATTGAACTCATCTGCTTCTTCGATGGGGGACTCTTCGGAGAGCACAATCGCGCCGTGTGCACGTACCGTGATCTTACCCGAAGGTCGCCTGGATATCGAGCTCGGTCTTTCCGGGCTCGCTGGGGATTTCCGGTTCGTAGTGCGATCTCGTCGTCACTTCGAGCAATGGCGGCGGGGCACCTTCTTCCGCCGCCATCGCGGCCACAGGAACCGTGAGCAATCCAGCAATGGTAACCGCGAGCGCATCCGCTGTTCGTGATACCCCAAACATGATCTGCTCCTTTGTCGTCGTCGTATCCATCGGGCCGGTAGACGTCCTGCGACCTCAGGGGCCGCTGGCCGCAGCGCTTGATGCCGACGTTGACGAGTACGTCAGCTCGTTCGTGGAGGAGGTCGATGAGGACCGCGAGCGGCTGGTCGTCCGCAATAGTGGGCGCTGGAGCGGCGGGTCACGGTCGGCGCAGGGACGGTCCCGGTTCGCGCGCCGCAGGTCAACGACAAGCGCGTCGATGAAAAGGGTGAGCGTAAGCGGTTCAGCTCACGGATCCTGCCAGCGTATGTCCGGCGCTCACCGAAGACCACCGAGGCGCTCCCGACCGCCGGTTATCCTCGAACTTTCGTCGATGGGATGATTAGGAAGTCCTTGACGCCGTCCGCACCCCTATAGTCTCGGCATCGTCCCGTCCAGTTTTCGCCAAAGTTGTCGTCGAGTTGCTCTGCGTTCGGCCCTGCTGATCGCTTTCGTCGGCGTCGCTGCCGCTCTCCCCGCGGCCGCAGGCGCAGCGTCTGCACTGACGACGCGACCCACGTGTGAGCTTGCTAGCGTTCGCTCTTCGGCCGGCGGCGTGATTACGGTGGTTCTGAAGAAGTGCGGCCCGGGCTCGCTGAGCGTGAAGACGACTCCGGCTTACGCAAAGGAATTCAAGCGAGCGCTGAGCTCGGTCTCCTCCCTCACCGTCCATCTCTCCCCCGATCGCAAGGGGAAGGGACTGCTGAGGAAGAAGAAGCATCCCCATGTGTCGATTCAGCTGACTCTGATCGCGACCTCGGGGCCACAGCCGGGCTTCGTGCTCACGCACTCGAGCACCGTCACGATCGGTGTCAACGGCTCACCGCACACCGAAGAAAAGGTCGCGGCTCAACAGCAGGCCAAGGAAGAAGTAAAAGCGACGCAGGAAGCCGAAGGCGCAGCCAAAAAGAAAGCCGAAGAAGAAGCTGCTGCCAAGAAGAAGGCGGAAGCAGAAGCAGCCGCGAAGAAGAAGGCCGAAGAAGAAGCTGCCACCGCCAAAAAGAAAGCGGAAGAAGTGGCCGCTTACAAGGTCGCCGCGGCAGCGGATGAAGCCGAAGCCACGGCGGACAAGAAAGCCGCGGCAACCGATGAAAGCGAAGCCATAAAACTTCTTGGCGAAGCGACGGGCTCTGAAAAAGCCGCGACGGAACAGTCAACACAAGCTGCAGAACTCGAAGCCGAAGCTAAAAGCTTCGAAGGCCGGGCAACGAAAGACAAAGAAACAGCTGAATCGTACAAGCAGGAAGCCGAAGGCAAGAAGAATGAACAAGCCGAGGACATAGAATCAGCGGAACTGGACCATGACTCGGCGGTCAGCTATGAAGGAGAAGAGCAGGAAGCATGTGGTGAAAACGGTTCCCAACACCAATGCGAAGTCGACATAAACGACGCCAAGGCGCTGGAAAAAGATGCGCAGGCAGCCAGTGAAGCCGCGGGGAAAGCAGGCTTGGAAGCGGAAAGCGACGAAAACAAGATTGCTCCTGAGGAAGAACTCGCGGCCGAAGAAGCCCGAGAAGGAGCGTTTCTAGCCGGCCACGCCGGGCAGTCTAGGGAATTCCAGAAAGACGACGAAATGGCGGCGACTGAAGACAAGGCCAACGCGAGTAAAAAGGAACACGAAGCCCCAGCAGCTAAGAAACTCGCGGAAAAGAAGGAACAGGAAGCCGCAGCAGAGCACCACGCGGCCGAAGTTGCCGAAAATGCTTAATGGTGCCCGAGGCGGCGATCACCACATGTCCCGCTGCGCCGCTTCCGTCGGAGTAGAAAAACAACGGGGAGCCATCGAGACCGAAAAACGGAGCCGCAGCCTTCGTCGGCGCTACCCATCCTGAACACGTCGTCCCTGCGCGTGGAAATCCAGAGCGTCGGCGATACGATCGGCGGTGGCCGTCACTTTTGCGCCGAGCCCCACCAGCTCCTTGCGGCTACATGCCTGCGCCGGAGCCGCCAGCTCGACGGCCGCAACCGGTCGGCCCTCCGGGTCCATCACCGCCGTGGCGATTGCTCGCCGGCCGGCTGAGAGCTCTCCATCCTCGACCGCCACGCCGCCTTCCGCGACGATCCGCTCGAGCTCGGCTCGCAGGGCGGTCTTGGCGGTGATCGTCTTGGGGGTGCGCCGCGTGAGGCGCAGCTCCGTAATCAACGCTTGCTGCTCCGCCGCGGGTAGGCGAGCAAGGAGCGCCTTGCCCGCGGCGGCGCAGTGGACGGGCACGCGAGTGCCCAGCCCGATGCCGCCATCGACCACGTGCTGCCCTTGGCGGGACCCCTGCCAGCGGTCGATGTAGGCAACCTCGGTACCCCACAGCACCGCCAAGCCGGCGGTGCGCCCGGTTCGCGCTCTCAGCTCCCGCAAAGGCTCGCGGGCAGCTCGGCGCATCGGCATCGAGTCGAGCATCGCGAGGCCAATGTCCGCGACGCGGGAGGAGAGCCGGTACTTACGCGAAGGCCCCTGCTCGAGATAGCCGAGCGTCGCCAGCGTCGTCGCGTAGCGGTGGGTCGTGGAGCGGCCCAGGTCGAGCGCATCGGCCATGTCGGCGATACCGAGCACCGGGTGCTCCGCGGTGAAACACGTGAGCATCGCCAGACCAGCTACCAGCGAGGATGAGAACCGGCCGTGATTCTCTGGATCAAGATGCTTAGACATCGCTCAGAGCCCCGCCAACCCAGGCCCACTGACGCTTGGGGTGGTATGCCGCTCGTCGTCTCGGCGGTACCCCAGCCGAGCGGAAACCCTGTCAGCCGTAGCGACCAGATGGGGGCCAAGCGCACCGACGAAGTCCGCGAACGCGATCATCGAATCGTGTGCGTCCATTCCGACCGCCCCAACGACCTCACGGGAGTCTGAGCGGATCG
>JBEKYV010000069.1:0-11229 GCA_049510515.1 Solirubrobacteraceae bacterium
CATCGACCTCGCCACTGGTTATGACGACATCGATCTCGGCGCCGTGGAGCGCGCGTATTCCACAAGCGCCAGCCACCTGGGCCAGCTCCATCGAACCGGACACGGAGTTGTGGTCGGTGAGCGCCAGCGCCGTATAGCCCAACTCCCCCGCCCGCTGCGCCAGCTCGTCCGGCAGCGAGGCGCCGTCCAGGAAGGAGTAGGCCGAATGGCAGTGCAGCTCGATGTAGGGAGACTCGCCCACGGTCTCAACCCGCCTGGGAAAACCACTCGCCGGAGCAGAGGTCGTGGAAGACGACGAGGTTGCGCCCTTGCGCGCTCATGATCTCCCAGTAACGACGACGCAGCGGCCGCCCGGTCCACCAGCGGTCCTCGATCAGCCACGACTCGCGCACCTGCTCGATCTGCCGGCCGTCGACCGTGCGCGGCACGCCGCCTGGACCCATCCGCACGCGCGCGGGGCGGGGGAGGTTGAGTAAACGACTCCCGCTCATCCCGGGAAGGGGGTGAACACGACCCGCCGCTCGGGCACGCGCGAGTCGGGGTCAACGCACACCGCGCGCAGCGCCGCCTCCGGGCCGGCGGCCGCGCGCACCTGAGCCACGGCCTCCCGCAGGCGCCCGCGATGCTCCTCCCGACGAGCGGGACTGGTGGGGTCTGGATCGAACAGAGCCCCCTGCGCCCCCTCCGGAGGGCCGAAGCGCTCGGCCTCGAGGCGCAGATAGGCGGCAGGCGCGGGCAGCAGTGCCAGGCGCGGCGCGAGCGCGAGGCGCATCCGCCGCGGGTCCGACAGCGCTTCGCGCAGCACCACCCGCTCGCGCCAGGTGCCGCCCTCCACCAGGCGAGCGGAGAGCGTCAACGCGCGCAGCGTCCGTCCGCGCCGCTCGGGGCGGGCGAGCAGGCGGTCGACGAGCACGCCGAGCACGCGCTCCAGCGCCGGGCCGGAGTTGGCCTCCTCCAGCTCCAGCGACTCCCGCAGGCGTTCCTCGGCGATGTGCGTGCGCAGCGGGTCGTCCTCCCCTCGTGCCAAGCGCCGCGCGAGCACCCCTGGCGCGCCGAAGCGGTCGGCCACCGCGTCGCGTCCCAGCGCCGCCAGTTCCCCCAGCGTGTCGATCCCCAGCCGCGCGAGGGGCTCCACCAGTGCTGCGGTCTCGGCGCGGAAGCCCAGCAGCGTCACCGGCCGGGAGGCGAGGTAGCGGCGGGCCGCGCGGTGGTCGGGCTGCGTGGAGTGGGCATCCCGTGCGGAGCCATGCGGCACGGAGCCACGTGCGGCAAAGGCACCGCCCTGTGCGAAGGAGGGAGCCACGATCCGCGCGCGGCGAGAGCGGACCTCCAGTGCCGCGGCGAGCGCGCAGAAGCGCGTTGGGCCCGCGCCCACTCTAACGGGGCGCCGCAGCGCTTGGCGCGCCGCAGCCACCACCCCCTCCTCCCCCCCATGCAGCCCGAGCAGGCCGTCGGACTCGAAGTACGCCAAGCCCGCGCGCGGCAGCTCCAGGGCGGCGCCGATCCCCTCCAGCGCCCGTGCCGCCCGTCCCCACTCCTGGGCCACGCCGAGCGGATCGCCCGCGACCAGGCGCAGTCGGGGGCAGCGTGCGAGTGCCTCTCCCAGCGCCATCCCGCGCGTGACGCCCTGCGCCTCCGCGGCCCCCGACACCTCCCCCACCCGGGCCTCTCCTCCGGGGGCCGGCGCGATCGCCAGCGCGTGCCCGGCCAGCGCCTCGGCGCCGCCGGCGGCGACCGTCAGCTCGAAGCGGGGGAGGTGGACGCACACGACCATGATCGAACGTATGTTCGCATACGGCGAGGCGCCCGCAACAGACAGCTGCGTCAGTCGGCCGATGATCTCGACCGGCTGGCCATGGTCGGCCCACGTCAATCAATAGAAAATCGCCCCCACCAAACAAGATTGAGTCTTCTTCTTATTTGGTTATAGGGCGGAAAAGAAGAACACAACCCGCCCAGCGGCTGGGTTGAACACTCTTTTTGCAAGCCCCTACCAAATGAGATTGAGTCTTCTTCTTATTTGGTATAGGGCTCAAAAGTAAGAACAACAACCGACCCGGCGACCGGCAGAAGCTCTCTTGCGGCCCCACCAAATGAGATTGACCCACCGGGGGAGGTCGGGAGGGAGGAGGCCTGCCCCTTCCCGCTCAATCCATCCCCAGCGGGCCCTCGGCGGAGCCGCTGAGGAACTGGCGCACGAAGTGGTTCTCCGAGGAGAACATCTTGGCGGCGTCGCCCGCCTCCACGATCCGCCCGCGCCACAACAGCGCGATGTATTCGCCGATCCGCCGCGCCGAGGCGATGTCGTGGGTGACCACGATGTAGGTGCCCCCGTGCAGGCCGTGCATCTCCTGGATCAGCTCGCACAGCAGCGCCGTGCGCACCGGGTCGAGGCCCGAGTCGGGCTCGTCGAAGATCACGATCTCCGGTTCCATCACCAGCGCCCTCGCAAACCCGGCACGCTTGCGCATGCCCCCCGACAGCTGGTTGGGGAAGTAGTCGATCGCGTCGGTCAGGCCCACGTCGTTGACGCGTTCGCGCACCCGCTGTGAGATCTGCGCCTCCGACATGTCGGTGTGCTGGCGCAGCGGGAAGGCGACGTTGTCATACAGCGACATCGACCCAAACAGCGCCCCATCCTGGAACAGCACCCCGATCCTGCGGCGCAGCGCCAGCAGCTCCTGCATCGGCAGGCTGGGCACCGACAGGCCCTTCACGATGATCTCCCCGGAGTCAGGGAACATCAGGCCGATCAGGTGTTTGATCAGCACGCTCTTGCCCGTCCCCGAGGGGCCGAGCACGGTGGTGATCGTCTGGTCGGGAATCGCCACGTTGAGCCCGTCCAAAACGGGCACCCCGCCGAGGCGCTTGTGCACGTCGTAGCAGCGGATCGACCAATCCTCCGCGCCGTGCTCGCTGTCCCAGTCGAACTCCGTGTGGTACTCAAAGTGGGCGGCGGCGTCGAGCGTGGCGCTCTCCTGAGCGCTCACCCCCTCGCCGGCGGGGACCTGGGCGCCCTGCTGGCCGAAACGGGAGTTCGCGCCGGAGGCGCGTGTCTCTTGGCTTCGGTCCTGCTCCTCCTCCATACCCGGATACTAATGCTCGCCGCCAACCACATCAACCACGCCTTCCCGGGCTACGCTCGCCGCCCCGAAAACACCACGAGATTCTATAACTTATAAGTTATTATGGGTTTATGTCCGACCCTGCCACTCTGCTCCGCGACTCGCGCCGCCGCGCAGGGTTGACACAGAGGCAGCTCGCGCTCCGCATGGGCGTCAGCCAGGCAGCTATCGCCAAGCTGGAGCGCCCGGGGGCCAATCCCACATTCGAGACCCTCGCGGGAGCCCTGTGGGCCACCGGCCACCGCCTGGAGCTCGATGCCCCAGCGCGGCGGGGCGGCGTGGACGAGAGCCTCATCCGCCAGCAGCTCGAACTGTCGCCCAGTGAGCGGCTGAGCGGTCTCGAAGCGATGTACGCTCAGGCACGGGCGCTCACCCTGGCGGGCGCACGCAGTCGCGGTGAACATGCCTGAGCATGAATCCAGACTCAACCGGCAGGGGCTCAGACTGCACAGCCTGCTTCGCCGCCTGACGGCGGCGGGAGTTGATTTCGTGATCGTGGGAGGGGTCGCGGTCGTCCTCCAGGCAAGCCCCCGCTTCACCCGCGACCTCGACATCTGCTACGCCACCACACACGACAATCTCGAGCGGCTCGGCGGAGTGCTCGTCGACCTCGGCGCAATGCTCCGCGGCGTCGAGGAGGACCTGCCGTTCTCGCCCGACGCGCGCACGCTGCGACGGACACAGACTTTGACACTGACCACCAGCGAGGGCGACATCGACCTGCTCGTCGATCCCGACGGATCCCCGGATTACGCCACCCTGCGCCAAAGGGCAGACCGCATGGAGCTCGACGACCTCACGGTGGCGGTCGCGGCGATCGAGGACCTGATCGCGATGAAGCGTGCCGCCGGCCGGCCTCAGGACCTGGTCGATCTCGAAGCGCTGGAGATCGCACGCCGGCGCCGCGGTTGAGCGCACTGCGTCTCCTGCGCCACCGAGCACCGCCTCTTGATCGAACCGGCATCCGCACCACCGGTGAGGGCCTGCCAAAGCGCGTGCACGCCCGGCCCGGCCAATCACCGCTGTCGCCCATCCCAGCGGCGGCACAACCAGCGCTCGTGCCGCCGTCCCCGTAGTATCGCGCCATGGCGCAGACGATCGCGGTTCTCTCGCAGAAGGGAGGCACGGGCAAGACCACCACTGTGCGTACGCTCGCGGACGCGCTGCGTCGCGCGCAGGTGCGCACGCTCGCGGTGGACCTCGACCCGCAGGGCAACCTCTCCGACTACTTCGACGTGCCCCCCGACGCGCAGCCGACGATCGGCGACGTGCTGAGCGGGCGCGCCACCGCTCCCGAGGCGATCCACGGGGACGTGATCCCCGCCAACCTCAATCTCGCCGAGACCGAGCTCGCGCTCGGCGGTCGTCTGGGACGCGAGCTGACGCTGCGGCGAGCGCTGGCGAAGCTGCCCGGCGACGCCTATGAGCTCGTGCTGATCGACTGCCCCCCCTCGCTCGGCCTGCTCACCGTCAACGCGCTGGTCGCCGCCGACTTCGCGCTGATCACCGCCGAGGCCCAGTACTTCGCGCTGCAGGGCGTCCAGCAGGCGCTCGAGGTGATCGAGCTCGCGCGCGACACGCTCAACCCCGAGCTGGAGCTTTTGGGCGTGCTGCTCAACCTCGCCGACATGCGCACCGTGCACTCGCGTGAGGCGCTCGCCTCGCTGCGCGAGCAGCTCGGCGAGCGAGTGCTCACCACGGTGGTGCGCTCCTCGATCGCCTACGCCGAATCGGCCGAGCGCGCCACTTCCATCCTCGACCACCGCCCCGACCTGGGCGCCGACTACGTCTCGGTGGCGGGCGAGCTGCTCGCGCGGATGCCGGGGTTCGAGGAGGCTCGGGGGCGGCTGGTGGGGTTGGGATAATGGGTACCGAGCCGCGGGGTCAGGGTCACAACCCCCCCACGTAAGCCCCCTGCGGCTCGAAGGGGACTCGCAGCAACTGCGCCCAGCCCTCGACCTCCCCCCGCAGCGCCTCGACCACGGCGCCGGTCTGCTCGTAGAAGCACCACACCAGCACCGTCGGGCCAGCGCCGGAGATCGTGGCGCCGAGGGCGCCGAGTTTGGGGGCTCGCTGTGCCAGCTCGAAGGAGCGGGGGTAGAGGTGGGCACGGTGGGGCTGGTGGAGGCGGTCCTGCAGGCCGCGTGACACTAGGTCCCAGTCGCCGCGGGCGAGACCCAGCGTGAGCAGCGCGCCGTGGGCTACGTTGAACACCGCATCGGCGAGCGGCACCTCGGTGGGGAGCGCTTCACGGGCGGCCTGAGTACGCACGGGGTTGTGCGGGACGACCGCCAGCGCCTCCAGGCCCGTCGGGGGGTCGAAGCGGGTGGTTTGGCCGTCGGCGCATACGACGAAGCCACCGTGCAATGCCGCCGCGACGTTGTCGGGGTGGCCCTCAAGCTCCGTGGCGAGGTCGAGCAGCGGGGCGTCTAGCTCGAAGATGTGGTCGGCCGCCATCAACCCCGCGACGATCGCCGCGGCGCTCGAGCCCATGCCGCCGGCGAGCGGGATGCCGGATTGAATGCGGAAGGTGAAGCCGTCCGCGGGGTGCAGGCGCTCGAAGGCTCTCACGCAGAGGTTCTCCCTGCCCCGCGGCAGCGGCAGCTCGGTCTCAACCGCGAAGCTGCCGGTCTCCTCCACCTCCAGTGTCACGTGCAGCGCCAGCGCCGCCGCCATGCAGTCGAAGCCGGGGCCGAGGTTGGCCGATGAGGCCGGCGCGCGGACAACGCGCCTACGGATCACCCAAAACCGCCTCTTCCAGCGCCATCGTTTCCGCCGCGCAGGGGATCACGCGGCCATTGGAGTTGTCGAGCGCCGTCTGCTGGTCCTTGAGGCCTCTGCCGGTCATCACGCACACGACCCGTTCCGCGCCGTCTGCCCCGTACTTGAGCAGGCCGGCGACCGAGGCCGCGGAGGCGGGCTCACAGAAGAGGCCTTCCTTGGCCGCCAAAAGGCGGTAGGCGGCGAGGATCTCGCCGTCGGCCACGGCGCGGATCGCCCCGCGCGAGTCGGTCATCGCCGCCATCGCATCCTCCCAGCGCACCGGGTTGCCGATGCGGATCGCGCTTGCCACCGTCTCGGGGTGCTCGACCGGGTGGCCGAGCACCAGCGGCGCGGCGCCCTCGGCCTGGAAGCCGAACAGGCGCGGGGCGGCGCCCATCTCGGTGAAGCCGCGCCAGTAGGAGGTGACGTTGCCGGCGTTGCCCACGGGGATGCACAGCAGGTCGGGGCCGCCCTCGAGCGCCTCGACCAGCTCGAACGCGGCGGTCTTCTGGCCTTCGATGCGGAATTCGTTGACGGAGTTGACCAGCGTGATCGGGTGGCGTTCTACCAGCTCGCGCACCAGCTCCAGCCCTCGGTCGAAGTTGCCCGAAAGCGCGATCACGCGGCCCCCGTGGATCAGCGTCTGTGCGAGCTTGCCGATCGCGATCTTGCCGTCCGGCACGATCACCGCGCAGGTGAGGCCGGCGCGCGCGGCGTACGCGGCGGCGCTCGCAGCGGTGTTGCCCGTGGAGGCGCAGATCACCGCCTTGGAGCCTTCGCGCACCGCGGCCGACACGGCGCAGGTCATGCCACGGTCCTTGAAGCTGCCGGTGGGATTGCCGCCCTCGAGCTTCATATACACCTCTGCCCTCACCATCTCCGAGATCACCGGTGCGTGCACCAGCGGCGTATCCCCCTCGCTGAGACTGACGACGGGGTCATCGGCCTCGAACGGCAGCCGCTCGCGCCAGCGCTCGATCAGAGCCGGCTTCATCTCAGCCGCCTCGGGGACGCCAACACGCAACCCGCCCCCCGGCCCCCCTTGTGGGGGCCACCATAAATCCCACCCTGATCGCGCCCGGGGCTCATCCGAACTCCTCTTCTATCACCCTGATCGCGCGCGGGGCCGAGCGCACCAGCTCCAGCTCGGCGATCTGCGCCAGCGCCTCGCGCAGGCGCGACTCCAGCAGCGGGTGCAGCACCATCGTCAACGGCACCACCTCGCCGCCGGCGCGGCGCTGCATCACCGACTTGATCGAAGCGCCGTACTCGCCCAGCACCTGCGCGATCGCCCCCAGCACCCCCGGGCGGTCTGCCACGTCGAAGTGCAGGTAGAAGGCGCTCTCCACGTCCTGCAGCAGCGGTAACGGCAGCGGCGGGGCCGGCGGCTGGGCGCCTCCGGTCATCACGCTGACGACGTCGCCCAACACCGCGCTCGCGGTCTGCCGGCCGCCGGCGCCGGGGCCGGAGAGGGTGATCTCGGTGACCGTCTCCGATTCGACCGTGACAGCGTTGAACGGGCCCGACACCGAGGAGAGCGGGTGGCCGGCGTACAGGAACACGGGGTGCACCCTCACCGACAGCCCGCCCCCGAGGCGCTCTGCCGTGCCGATCAGCTTCAGGCCGAGGCCCATTTCGCGCGCCGAGCGCAGGTCGTCGGGCTGCAGCTGCTCGATCCCCTCGTAGCGCACGTCGTCGAGGTGCACCGGCGCCCCGAACGCCAGGCGCGCGAGGATCGCCATCTTCGCCGCCGCGTCCCTGCCGCTGACGTCGTCGGAGGGGTCGGCCTCGGCGTAGCCGCGGCGCTGGGCCTCCGCCAGCGCCTGCGGGTAGGTGCCGCCGCGGTCCATCTCGCCGAGGATGTAGTTGGTCGTGCCGTTGACGATCCCGTGGATGCGCTCGATCGGAGTCGCCGACAGCGACTCCTCGAGCACGCGGACAACCGGGACGGCGCCCGCGACGGCCGCCTCGAAGCGCAGCCGCACGCCGTGCTCGCGCGCGGTCTCAAACAGCTCCTCGCCGTGCTGGGAGAGCAGCTGCTTGTTGGCGGTGACGATATCGATACCGGCGCGCATCGCCGCCAGCAGGTGCTCGCGCGCGGGCTCCACCCCGCCCATCACCTCGACGATGATGTCCGCCTCGGGGAGGATCTGGGCGAAGTCCCCGCGCGTGCGGGTCAGCACGCCGATGATCTCCGGGCGGCGGCCGTTGAAGCGCTCGATCTCATCGGCGCGCTCCGCCAGCAGCGTGGCGAACGCGCCGCCGACCGTGCCGTGGCCGAGCAGGCCGATCTTGAAGGGCTCAGCCGACATCGCGGGAAATCAGATCCTCGTAGGACTCGCGCCTTACCACCACGCGCGCGTCGCCGTCCTTGCAGAAGATCACCGGCGGGCGGGGGATGCCGTTGTAGTTGTTGGCCATCGCATACCCGTACGCGCCGGTGGCGGGCGTCACGATCACGTCGCCTTGGCGGGGATCGTCGAGCAGTGCCTCACGCACGATCACATCGCCCGACTCGCAGTGCTTGCCGGCCAGCACGCAGGCGGTGCCGCCGCCGGGGCGGTCGGCGACGTGCGCTTCGTACACCGCCCCGTACAGCATCGGGCGCAGGTTGTCGGACATGCCGCCGTCCACCGCCACCCAGGTGGAGACGTTGCGCTTGACGCTCTGCACGGTGTACAGCGTCACCGCGGCGTTCGCGGCGAGCGCACGGCCGGGCTCGATCAGCAGACGCTCGTAGCCGCCGAGACCCTCGCGCGCGGCCTCGACTAGCGCAGCCACATAATGCTCGATCGTTGGGGGATGCTGGTGGGCGGCGTACGCCACGCCGAGGCCCCCGCCGAGATCCCAGGTGGGGAAGCCGCCTGGGACCGAGCCGTCGCCCCTCGGACCGCCCCCTTGGGCGAACTCGCGCAGGCCGGCGCACTGGGCGAACTCGCGCAGGCCGGCGAGCTGGGCGACCTCGCGGCGGAAGGGCTCCAGGTCGAACAACTGCGAGCCGATGTGCGCGTGCACGCCCTCCAGCGCCAGGCCCGGTATGCCGCGGATGCGCTCGACCGCGGCCCCGACCTGGTCCATCGCGAAGCCGAACTTCGAGTCGGCCTGGCCGGTGGAGATCTTCTCGTGCGTGTCGCCTCTGACATTGGGCGTGGCCCTGACCAGCACCGGCTGCGGGGGCAGATCCGCAAGCTCGCCCTCCGCCAACGTCCGCTCCAGGCGGCCGATCTCGTCGAGGTTGTCGATCACGATCAGCCCCACCCGGTGGCGCAGCGCCATCCGCAGCTCCGCCTCGGACTTGGCGTTGCCGTGCAGCACCAGCCGCTCGGGGGCGAAGCCAGCCCGCAGCGCGAGGTGCATCTCCCCACCCGATGCCACGTCGCACCACAACCCCTCCTGTGCGAACGTGCGCAGCACCGCGGTGCAGGGGAAGGCCTTGGAGGCGAACAGGACGTTCAGCTGCGACCCGCGACCGGCGTTGTGACCCAACTCCCCGGGACCGGCGGTCGCGTCCGCCTCCGCGCAGGCCGCGCGCCCAGCCTCGACGAAGGCCCGCGCCCGCGCCCGCAGGTCGTCCTCGGCGACGACATACGCCGGGGTGCCGAACTCGCGCGCCAGCTCGATCGTGTCGCACCCCCCCACCTCCAGGCGCCCCCGCTCGTTGATGCGGCTGCCCAGCGGGAACACCCGCGCGAGGCTCTCGGCGATGCCGGTAGTGGTACCCGTGGCCATTGCGTCGTTGATTATCGCTGGTGGCCCAAACTCAGGCGGTGGCGGCACGCGCGGGCTTCGATCCAGCCCCACCTGAGGCACCCTCGGCCCGCAGACCGGAAAGACCGCGCCCGCCGCGCATCATCAGCGACAGCCACACCGCGCCGACGATCATCAGCACGATGCTCTCCAGCTGCGCGGATGTGAGGCCGAAGAGCACCTCTTTGTTGCGGCGGATGAACTCGACGAGGAAGCGCTCGAAGCCGGAGAGCAGACAGTAGAGCGCGAACACGACCCCGGGGCGTACACGGTCGCGCAGGTGCCACAGCAGGTAGGCGACGAGGCCCATCGCGACGGTCTCGTAGATCGGCGTGGGCTGCACGGTGACCCCCGGCGGAGTGGGGACGGTGCCGTGCGGGTAGCCCATCGCCCACGGCAGCGAGGAGCGGATCCCGTAGTCCCCGTCGCCGGAGACCTGGCAGCCGATGCGCCCGATCGCGTACCCAAGGGCGAGCGCGGTGGCGCACATGTCGAGGGTGATCAGCCGCAGCTGATCGCGCCAGCGCATCCACAGGAACACCCCGATCGCGCCGCCGATCACGCCGCCGTACCAGACCAGCCCCGAGCCGGAGAAGATGCTCTTGAAGAGGTGGCCCTTGACTTCGTCGTAGTTCTGGATCACGAAGTACCCGCGCGCACCGACCAGCCCGCCGATCAAAGCGGCGAAGACGATCTCATACGCCCAGTCCACCGGCTTGCCGAGCTCGCGCAGGCGCCGCGCCACGAGCAGCCCGCAGGCGAGGAAGCCGAGCGCGAAGACCACACCGAAGCTCTTGATCGAGATGCCGAAGACGTCGAAGGCCGGTTTCACGCCCGGGACTTTAGGGAATCGCAATCCCCGTCTGCGACAATCACCCCAATGGCTGCCACCACCAACAAGGGACGCAAGGCATTCGGCAAAGACACCGGCCTGCAGGCGCGAATGGTGCTGACGATGTTCCTGCTGGTCGTCGTCTACGTGGTGCTGGTCGGCATCCTGTTCGCGGTCGGGGCAAGCGGCGTCACGATCCTCGTGGTCGCCCTCGCGCTGATGGGGCTGCAGCTGTTCACCTCCGACAAGATCGCGATGGGGACGATGGGCGTCAAGGAGGTCTCGCCCCAGGAGGAGCCCGAGTTGCACGGGATCATCGAAAGGCTGTGCCTGCAGGCCGACCTGCCCAAGCCCCGGGTATGCGTGATGGAGCACCCGATGCCCAACGCGTTCGCGATGGGCCGCTCGCAGAAAGGCGCGATGGTGTGCGCCACGCGGGGGATCCTGCAGCTGCTCTCCCCCGCGGAGCTCGAAGGCGTGATGGCGCACGAGCTGACGCACGTGATCAATCGCGACGTAATGGTCATGACCCTGGCGAGCTTCTTTGCGATGGTCGCCTCGCTGATCGTGCAGTTCGGCTTCTTCTTTGGGGGTGGCTTCGGCGGTGGGTACGGGCGCAACCAGGAAGCGCAGGAGGCGATGTTTGCCGCAATCGCGGCGGCGGCGGTGGTATACGCGATCTCGTTCATGCTGCTGCGCGCGCTGTCGCGCTACCGCGAGTTCGCCGCCGACCGCGGCAGCGCGGTGCTGACGGGGCGCCCC
>JBEKYV010000007.1:0-20672 GCA_049510515.1 Solirubrobacteraceae bacterium
CGAAGCGCTCGCGCAGCACCCCGAGCGCCCATTCCAGGTCGGCGCTCAGCTCGCTGACGTCGCCGCAGACGATCAGCCAGTCCGCGGGCGTTGTTGGCCGCAGGCTCTCGACCACGCGGCGATTCTCCGGGTAGGTGATGTGCAGGTCGCTGATCGCGAGCAGGCTCTGGCGCACCGGGCGATCATATGGTCGCTCGCCGCGCAAACCCGTGTGGGCGTATCGTCCCCGTTGCTCCCTACCATTCGTCGCCAACCAAACCGGAGGTAGTGCCGCGATGCCGCCACTGATCACCCCCGAGGAAGCCCTGCGATTGGGCGAGATCGAGGACCACGTCGAGATCGAGGCGCTGATCGAGCGCGCGTGGAAGGCCCGCGTGGAGCGCTTTGGGGACTCGACCGACATGTGCTCGCTGGTCAACGCCAAGTCCGGTGGGTGCGCCGAGGACTGCGGCTTCTGCGCACAGTCGCGCTTCGCCGAGGCGGAGACGCCCCTGCACGCGATGATGGAGCCAGAGCAGATCCTCGAGCACGCCCGCGCCGCCGAAGCCGCCGGCGCACACCGCTTCTGCATGGTCACGCAGGGGCAGGGCCTCTCCAAACGAGACTTCGACAAGTACCTGGAGGGCGTGCGGCTGGTCTCCGAACACACCAACCTCAAGCGCTGTGCATCGGTGGGCCACATCTCCGCACAGCGCGCCAAGGCGCTGCGCGAGGCGGGCGTGCAACGGGTGCACCACAACGTGGAGACGGCCGCCAGCTACTACGACGAAGTCACCTCCACCGTGCGCTACGAGGGCCGCCTGCGCACGATTGACGCGGTGCGCGAGGCGGGCCTGGAGACCTGTGTCGGCGGCATCCTCAACCTCGGCGAGACGCGCGAGCAGCGCGTGGAGATGGCGTTCGAGCTGGCCGCGATCAACCCCACGAGCGTGCCCATCAACATGCTCAACCCGCGCCCTGGCACGAAGTTTGGCGACCGCGAGTACATGGACCCGTGGGAGGCCGTCAAGTGGATCGCGATCTTCCGCCTGATCCTGCCCGAAGCGCTGTTCCGCCTGTGCGGCGGGCGCGTGGAGAACCTCGGCGAGCTGCAGCAGCTGGCCGTGAAAGCGGGCATCAACGGCGTGATGATGGGCAACTTCCTCACCACGCTCGGCAACGAGCCGGAGACCGACAGGGAGATGTTCACGGAGCTTGGGCTGAACGTGGCGCGCCAGCCCGACAACGCCTCCAACCCGCGCCCGGACAACCGCTCCGGCTGGCTGGCCGGCGAGACGCCGGACGTTGTGGAGGAGCTGCTGGGAAGCGAAGCGGCCGCTGAGACGATCGACTTGAACGTGCGGCTGTGGGATCCCTCGACGCAGCTGCGCTACCGCGCGAAGCGCAGGGTTCCTGCACGCCCCGACGGAGCATCCAACGCGACCCCACCGGCTGTTGTGCTCTCCCAGCCCATGGCGACGACGTAGCCGAGCAGCTACGCCCAATGCGAGCCAACCGCTGGTGAACGAGATCGAGCAGCGACTGGCGGAGATCGAGCGGCTGGGGTTGAGCCGCCGGCTGCGGTTGATCTCCGGCTCGCAGGGGCCGCGCGTGCTACTGGACGGGCGTCCCGTGCTGCTGCTGTGCTCCAACAACTACCTCGGCCTCGCCGACCACCCGCACGTGCGCGAAGCCGCCGCCGAGGCAGCACTGCGCTGGGGGGTGGGTGCCGGCGCCTCGCGGCTGGTGTCGGGCACGATGACCGTCCACCGCCACCTGGAGGAGCGGTTGGCGGCGTTCAAGGGTAGCGAGGCGTGCGTGCTGTTCGGCTCGGGCTACCTCGCCAACCTCGGGGCGATCGGCGCGCTCGCCGGCCCCGGTGACACGGTGTTCTCCGACGAGCTCAACCACGCCTCGATCGTCGACGGCTGCAAGTGCTCGCGCGCGCGGGTGCACGTCTATCGCCACCTCGACGCCGAGCACCTCGACTGGAGCCTGCGCCACCACGGCGGCGAGGGACGGCGGCTGATCGCCACCGACTCGGTGTTCTCGATGGACGGCGACGTGGCGCCGTTGGGAGAGATCGTCGAGCTTGCCCGCCGCCACCGCGCACGCGTGCTGGTCGACGAGGCGCACGCCACCGGCGCGCTCGGGCCGAGCGGCCGCGGCGCCGTCGCGCAGGCCGGGTTGGAGGGCGAGGTGGACGTGCTGGTGGGCACGCTCGGCAAGGCGCTCGGCTCCTACGGCGCGTACGTGTGCGCGAGCGAGGAGATGGTGCGCTACCTGATCAACACCGCGCGCCCCCTGATCTTCTCCACCGCCCCTGCTCCCCCGGCAGTCGCGGGGGCGCTGGCGGCGCTCGAGGAGATCGAGCACGACCCCTCACACGTGCAGCGGTTGCGCTCGCTTGCGCTCACCCTGCGCAGGGCGCTGGCCGCCGAGGGCTTCGACGTGCCGGAGAGCGAGATGCACATCGTGCCGCTGCGCGTCGGCGACGAGCGCGACGCGGTGGCGCTCTGCCAGGGCGCGCTTGAGCGAGGCGTGTTCGCGCAGGCAATCCGTGCCCCCTCGGTGCCGGCGGGCAGCGCGCGGCTGCGCCTCACCGCGATGGCCACCCACACCCCCGCCGAGCTGCGCCGCGCCGCCAGGGTGCTGCGCGAGGCGGCGCGCGCGCTGGGGCTGGATCCCGCGGCGATCGGTGCGCCGGCGGCGGAGCGCGCGGCGAATGCGGCAGAGCGAGCGCCCGCGAGACGACAGGCGACGGACTCGGTCGAGGAGATAGGGGCGCAACCCGAGCCGCGCCCCTACGACGCCCAGCGTGCCAGCGCCATCACGCGCGCGGCGTAGCACGCGGTGCGCGGGCTGTTCGTCACGGGGACCGGCACCGGCGTGGGCAAGACCGTCCTCTCCGCCGCCCTGCTCGCCGCGATCGCCGCCGCCGGCGAGCAGGTGAGCGCGCACAAGCCCGTGGTAACCGGCATGGACGACCCGCCCGGGGAATGGCCCCCCGACCACGAGCTGCTGGCACGCATCGCCGGGATGACACCCGAGCAGGTCGCGCCCCTGCGCTACGGCCCCGCGGTCTCACCCCACCTCGCGGCCGAGCTGGCCGGCGAGCGCATCGATCCCGAGCGGATCGTGGCGAGCGCGCAGGACGCGCTGCGCAGCGCCGAGGCGCGTGGCGCCGTGCTGATCGTCGAGGGCGTCGGCGGGCTGCTGGTACCGCTCGCCGAGGGCTTCACCGTGCGTGACCTCGCGGCGCGGCTGCAGCTGCCGTTGGTTGTCGCCGCGTCGCCCGGGCTCGGGACGATCAATCACACGCTGCTCACCTTGGAGGCCGCACGCGCCGCGGGGCTCGAGGTGCGCGCGGTCGTGCTCACGCCCTGGCCGGAGTTGCCCGACGCGATGGAAAAGTCCAATCGCGCCACGATTGCACGGCTCGGTGAGGTCGAGGTTGCGACGCTCTCCCACGTGCCGGGCCCCGATCTGGCCGCGCTCGCGAATGTCAGCGCAAAGCTGCCGTGGCGAAAGTGGCTCCCGCGTGAGCGCTCCATCCCAAGCCAAGCGTAGTTAGTGGTCTCGCTCGCAAGCTCGCGCACGTATCCGGCGAGCCGGACGCGCTCGCTCTCCCGCGAAGGCTGGCATGCGTTTTGCGTGGGCGTCGACGAGTGAGCCTCGTCCGAAGCGCTAGTCTCGTGCACGGCGTGGAGCGCGCTCACAGGGCCGTGGTAGCAGGGGCCAGGAGCCTCGCCTAGCAGGGCGTGCTTCTCGATGGCGCTCTCGGCTGGGCTAGCCGACGCCGGTACCCCGGTCGAGTCCGTCAAGACCGACGCGACGGTGACACTACGCTTCGTCGACGGCGCGCCGACGATCACGGCGATCGCGCTTCGCACAGTTGGGAGCGTCCCTGGGATCGACGAGGCCACCTTCAAGGCTGCCGCGCAGGGCGCGAAGGAAGGCTGCGTGGTGAGTCGCGCGCTCGCCGGTGTCGGGGAGATCACGCTGGAGGCGTCGCTCACCTGAGCGGCGCGCGGACACGTATGACGGCGAGCTATGAAGACCTGGGTTAAGACCTGAGTTGGATGCGCACCGTGACCGGTTGACTCTCGAGTGCGCGGAACATCGCGCCTGTCGCCATGCGCCCGACCGGGCTGCTCGAGAAGGTCGCGATTCGCGCCTTGACGTTGTCATCGGGCAACAGCTCTGCCGTGCCCGCTCGCCAATGGCGGCCGCGGCGGATGCGAACTTGTGGGCTAGCCTCGAAGTTGAGCACCCAGCCGGCGTGACGACCGTGCTGGGCTATCAGCCAAAGTGTGTCGCCGTCGGCCGTACAGAAGATCGGCGTGTGCCGCAGAGCACCCGTTCGCCTGCCCGTGGTCTCCACCAGCGCCATGCCTGGTGGAGTGATCCCAACCCTGAACAGGCCGCGCATCATCGGATTGAGCGAATAGCGTCCGATGAGAATCTCAAAGCGCCGCTTCACAGGTCGATCGTTGCTGTTCGTCATAGCTTACCTCGGTAGTCGCGTGGGACACGCTGCCCCGGTTGGACGGCCTGCGTCCAAGGCTCTCTGCCGCGGCCGCAATCCAGGAGCCCGAGGAGTGTATGCGCCGGAGTCTGACTCCTGCTTTGTGGCCGGTGTGATCGTCTCAATCAATGGCCACGAGGTGGCTCTTGGGGACGAACTCCGGCTGCGAACTGGCCTCGAATCCGCGCTTCTGCTCCGCGATGCGATTGGGGTCGAGGCGCCTGCGGTCTCGTCATTCGATCAGAAGATCCTCAAGGCCGCCACGCGCGAGGGGATCGGCGCCTGACGCCGGCAGCCGCGAGCGTGCTGGTGGGCGCTGGTGGCCAGCGCCGTCGCGGCGCTCGGTGAGCGTTGTCGATACCTTGAGCACATGGATACTTCGGATATCGCGATGGACCACGAGGTCGTCGTGATCGGTGCCGGCTTCTCGGGCATCGGGGCGGCGATCAAGCTCGACCAGGCCGGTTTCCGCGACTTCGTCGTGCTCGAGGCCGGGGACGGTGTCGGGGGCGCCTGGCACTGGAACACCTACCCGGGGATAGCGGTTGACATCCCGTCTTTCAGCTACCAGTTCTCCTTCGAGAAGCGCAGCGACTGGTCGCGCGTGTACGCGCCGGGGACGGAGCTCAAGGCCTACGCGGAGCACTGCGTGGACAAGTACGGGGTGCGCGATCGCATCCGGCTGAACACCGAGGTGGTCGGGGCGAGGTTCGACGAGGACGCCCACGCGTGGCACATCCAAACCGCGAGCGGCGAGCGGATCACCGCGCGATACATGGTCGGCGCGACAGGCGTGTTCAGCCAGCCCAAACCGCCCGAGATCGAGGGTCTCGACTCCTTCGCCGGCACGACCATGCACACGGCGCGCTGGGATCACTCGGTCGACCTGCGCGGCAAGCGCGTCGGGGTGATCGGCACGGGTGCCTCGGCGATCCAGGTCATCCCCGCGATCGCCTCTGAGGTCGAGCAGGTTACCGTCTTCCAGCGCACTCCCATTTGGTGCCTACCCAAGCTCGACGCCCCGATGAGCCCGCGCGTGCGCCGGGCGCTGCGCTCGGTGCCCGGCGCCGAACTCGCCACACGCTGGGCCAGTCAGGCCTTTGTGGAGTTGACCATCGTGCTCGCCGCCCACTTCGCCGGCCAGTTCCCGAGCCTCACCGCCCGCGGCGAAGCCACCGCTCGCAAAATGCTCCTCAAGGTCAAGGATCCCGTCGTGCGCGAGAAGCTCACGCCCAAGTACTCCCTCGGGTGCAAGCGCCCGAGCTTCTCCAATGAGTACATCCCCGCCTTCAACCGGGAGAACGTGCTGCTCGAAACCACCTCCATCGAGGCGATCGCCGAGACGGGCGTTCGCACGAGCGACGGGGTCGAGCATCCTCTCGACGTGCTCGTCCTTGCAACCGGGTTCAAGGTGTTCGACTCCGGGAACCTGCCAGCATTCGAGACGCTGGGCGCGGGTGGTGTTGACCTCGAGGAGTGGTGGGACGCCAACCGGCTGCAGGCCTATGAGGGCGTGAGCGTCCCCGGCTTTCCGAACTCCTTCTCGATCCTCGGTCCCTACGGGTTCAACGGTGGGTCCTACTTCGATCTGATCGAGACCCAGATGCGCCACATCGTGCGCTGCCTGAAGCGGGCGCGCAGCAAAGGCGCCACGCGCGTGGAGATCACACCCGAGGCCAACCGTCGCTACTTCGAGTCGATGCTCGGGCGCCGCCACAACCAGGTCTTCTTCCGGGGCGCCTGCTCGAACGCCAACAGTTACTACTTCGACAAGCACGGCGACGCGCCGTTCCGGGCCAGCCTCTCGCTCGAGGCGGCGTGGCGCAGCGCCCGCTTCGACCTCGACGACTACGCGTTCGCACGATGACCGACCTTCCCGGGTCGGGCTGGGTTGAGCTCTTGCGCGTGCTCGCCGGATCGATCCTCGCGGGTGCCCGATGAAGGCCGTGAACTGTAAAGAAGGCCAGTTGACGGTCGTCGATCTACCAACGCCGGCCCCCGCAAGGGGGCAGGTATTGATCGATGTCCTTCGCTGTGGCATCTGCGGATCAGATCTTCATGCTCGCCATCACTGCAACGAGATGGCAGACGTGGCTCTGGAGACCGGCTATGCGGACTTCATGCGCTCCAACCAGGACGTCGTCATGGGGCACGAGTTCTGCGGTGAGATCGTCGAACATGGCCCCTCCTGCCGGCGGTCGGTGCCGACGGGGACGACGGTGGTCTCGTTGCCTCTGCTGCGTGTCGGGAAGGACATCCACGCCACAGGCCTGTCGGTGGCGGCTCCCGGTGCCTACGCAGAGCGGATGCTCGTGCAGGAGTCTCTCACCGTTCCTGTACCCAATGGCCTCGCGCCCGGAGTCGCCGTGCTGACCGAGCCGATGGCTGTGGGCTGGCACGCTGTGCGCCGAGGCGAGACCAAGAAGCGCACCGTCGCGGTCGTCATCGGCTGCGGGCCGATCGGCCTGTCGGTGATCTGCATGCTCAAGGCACACGGCGTGCGTACCGTCATCGCGAGCGATTTCTCCGCGGGGCGTCGCGCGTTGGCGAGGGCAAGCGGCGCTGACGTCGTCGTCGACCCAGCACACGAATCGCCCCACGCCTCAGCCGAGAAGCACGGGCACCTCGCCGCGGTTCCCGCCGCCCTCGACCTCGCAGTTGACGGTATGAGCAAAATGCAGCGGCTGCCGATTCCCTGGCATCACACCTGGCGCGCGGCCGAAGCGCTCGGCCTGGCCAAGCCCAAGAGCCCCGTGATCTTCGAATGCGTGGGCGTGCCCGGGGTGCTCGCCCAGGTGATCGCGAGTGCCCCCCTGTTCTCCCGCGTGGTCGTCGTAGGCGTGTGTATGGGCACGGACAAGATCAGGCCGGCGATGGCGATCAACAAGGAAATCGACCTGCGCTTCGTCCTCGGTTACACCCCCGTCGAGTTCCGCGACACGCTTCACATGCTCGCCGAGGGAAAGGTGAACCCCGGTCCTCTCGTCACCGGCACCGTGGGACTCGACGGCGTCGACGGGGCCTTCGAGGCGCTCGGAGATCCCGAGACCCACGCGAAGATCGTGGTCGACCCGAAGAGCACCGCCGTCGCGCCTTAGGGTGTCGTGGACCCTTAGCGCAAAAGCGAGCGCGTCAATCGACCGCTCCGACACCCATCTTCACGTCGTGGACCCTCACCAGATCAGAGTTTGGCTCAAGATCGGACGGGTTGCGATGCCTGTCCCCCTGCGCGCGCGGCGTCCACCGCCGCCTCGGTGACCCTGATCAGATCATCATCAGAGGTCACGTAGGGCGGCATCGTGTAGACGAGATCGCGGAACGGGCGCAGCCACACACCGCGCTCGACTGACGCCGCGGTGGCGGCCGCTACGTCCACCTCGCGCGAGAGCTGTACGACGCCGATAGCGCCGAGCACGCGCACATCCGCCACGCCGGGCAGGTCGCGCGCCGGCTCCAAGCCCACGCGCAGACCCTGTTCAATGCGATCTACCTGCGTCCGCCACTCACCCGTGGCAAGCAGATCTAGCGAGGCGAGCGCCACCGCACAGGCGAGCGGGTTGGCCATGTATGTGGGGCCGTGCATCAACCCGCCACCCTCCCCTTCGGAGATCGCGCTTGCGAGGTGGGGGGTGCAGAGCGTTGCCGCGAGCGTCATATACCCGCCCGTGAGCGCCTTGCCCACGCACATCACGTCGGGGCTGATTCCCGCGTGCTCACACGCGAACAGCGCTCCGGTGCGGCCGAAGCCCGTGGCGATCTCGTCTGCGACCAGCAGCATTCGGTGCTCGTCGCACACCTCGCGCAGCAGCCTCACGCAGGCGGGGGAATGGAAGCGCATCCCGCCTGCGCCCTGGACAACCGGCTCCACGATCACCGCTGCCAGCTCGTCGGAGTGAAGGGCCGCCAGCTCGCGCACCTGCGCCGCCCACCGCTCCCAGCGCTCGTCTCGGGGGGGCGCGGGTTTACTCCGCGAGGCGGCCGTGCCGCTCGATGTTGCATCGCCGCCAGGTGTCCCCGCGGCGCCCGCTGTCTCCGAGCCGACCAGCGACGCCGTCATGTCGTCGGGGGGACTGTCGGCGAAGACGTGTTCCGGGAGGATCCCCGTGAACAGGCTGTGCATCCCCCCCACCGGGTCGCACACTGCCATCGCGCCGAACGTGTCGCCGTGGTAGCCGCCTCTCACCGTCAGCAGGCGGCTGCGCTCGGGGCGGCCCACCGCGCGCTGGTATTGCAGGCACATCTTGATTGCGACCTCCACCGCGACCGAGCCGGAGTCGGCGAAGAACACCCGCTCGAGGCCCGCCGGGGTGAGCTGCACGAGGCGCTCCGCCAGGCGCACCGCGGGCTCGTGCGTGAGTCCGCCGAACATCACGTGCGCCATCTTTCCCAGCTGGTCGGTGATTGCCTGGTCGAGCGCGGGGTGGCGGTAGCCGTGCACCGCGCACCACCACGACGACATCCCGTCGATCAGCTCGCGCCCGTCGGCGAGGCGCAGCCGCACCCCTTGTGCTGAGACAACCGGCAGCGCGGCGGTTGCCGCCGGCAGGCCGCCGTAGGGGTGCCACACGTGCTCGCGGTCCTGTTCGAGCAGTGCATCCCAGTCGGTCACCTCGTGCCAGGCCCCCAACTGCACCTGCTGGGACGCAGACCGATTGCAGACCGGCGGGATCTCCTACCAGCCAGCACAGCTCAGCGACGTCCGGCTAATCCTCGTACAGCGTGAAGTCTCGCTTGCGGGCGCCGCACACCGGGCAAAACCACGTGTCCGGGATGTCCTCGAACGCCGTCCCCGCGGGGATCCCGCCGTCCGGGTCGCCTTCCTCGGGGTCGTAGATGTAGCCGCACGACTCGCAGATCCAGCGCTGAAGTGTCTGAGTGGTCATCGCCTCAAAGACTACCGATCGGCCCATCTCCCGGTAGGGTCATCGGATGGACACCCCACCGATCGACGAGCGCTCCGGTCCCGGACAGGAGTACCACGGGGGGGCGGGCCCCCAAACCCCCACGCTCCCGCGGCAGGCCGCCACGGTGATCCTGCTGCGTGGTGACGCCGACGGGCTGGAGCTGCTGCTGGTCAAGCGCAACCCCGCCGCGCGCTTCATGGGTGGGGTGTGGGTGTTTCCCGGCGGCGCCGTCGAGCAGGCCGAGGGCGACGACGACCGCGCCCATCGCGCGGCCGCGGTGCGCGAGCTGCGCGAGGAGGCCGGCGTCGAGCTGCCCGACCCCGCCGCGCTCGTCAAGTTCTCGCGTTGGATCACCCCGGCTGTGGTTCGCACTCGCTTCGACACGCACTTCTTTCTCGCCTCGCTTCCCCCCGGTCAGGAGCCTCATGTGGACGGCGAGGAGTGCGTTGAGCTCGGCTGGTACACGCCCGCCGGCGCGCTTGAGGCGCACCGCGTCGGTGAGATCGTGCTCGTGTTCCCGACGATCAAGCACCTCGAGCAGCTCTCCCCGTTCGCCTCCGCGGCGGAGCTGCTTGCGTACGCGCGCGGTCGCACCGTCGAGGCAGTCCAGCCGCACGTCGTCCTCGATGGCGAGGTCGCGCGCGTGCTGCTGCCTGGCGAGCCCGGGTACTGAGCAGGATTGACTCGTATTTTCGGGCTCCAATCCTTCATTTTATGAAGTGGTGGGGGCGCGAATGAATGCTTTGTTTTTGGACCCCAACCCTTCATTTTGTGAAGTGGTAGGGGCCCGCGCGCTATTCCTGCGCTTGCTGCGCTGCGATCACGTGCGTGACGGCATTGATCAGCGCGAGGTGGGTGAACGCCTGCGGGTAGTTGCCCAGCAGCCGCCCCGACGAGGCCTCCAGCTCCTCCGCGTACAGCTGCATCGGTGAGGCGTATGTCAGCAGCCGTTCGCACAGCTGCACCGCTTCGCGGCACTCGCCGCCCTCCGCCAGCGCCGACACCAGCCAGAAGGAGCAGATCAAAAACGTCCCCTCCTCGCCATGTTGCCCGTCGTCGGTCTCGTCGGTGCGATAGCGCATCACCAGCCCGTTCTCGGTCAGCTCCTCTTTGATCGCTTTCACCGTCGCGCACACGCGCTCGTCTGTGGGCGGCAAAAAGCGCACCAGCGGGATCAGCAGGTTCGAGGCGTCCAGGGCGTCGGTGTCGTAGTGCTGGCGGAACACCCCCCGCTTGTCCACGCCCTTGTCGAGGATCTCCGTTTTGACCTCGTTCGCCAGCTCCTGGAAGTGGCTGGCGTGTTCGTCCTCGCCGCGCCGTTCCGCCAATCGCGCGCCGCGGTCGAACGCCACCCAGCACATCAGCTTCGAGGAGACGTAGTGGCGCGGATCGCCCCGCGCCTCCCAGATGCCCTGGTCGGGCTCCCGCCACACCCGCTCGGCGCAGCGCACCTGGTCGATCAACACCGGCCACAGCCGCTCGGGGATGTGGTCGCGCTTCTTGGAGTGCAAATACACCGAGTCCAGCACTGCCCCATACACGTCGTTCTGGCGCTGGTTGTAGGCGCCGTTGCCGACCCTCACGGGGCGCGCGTTCTCGTAGCCCTTAAGGTGATCGAGCGTGCGCTCCTCCAGCTGTTTCTCGCCCTTGATCCCGTACATGATCTGCAGCGACCCGTCCTCGTTGCGCTCCAGGTCGGCGAGGTACTGCACGAAGTCATCCGCCTCCCAGTCCAGCCCCAGCGCGTGCAGCCCCCACAGGGTGAAGGTCGCGTCGCGCATCCAGCAGTAGCGGTAGTCCCAGTTGCGCGAGCCCTGCGGAGTCTCCGGCAGCGAAGTGGTCGCCGCCGCAACCAGTGCGCCGGTGGGCATGAACGTCAGCCCCTTCAGCACCAGCGCCGAGCGCTCCAGGTGAATCCGCCACGGGTGGTCGGGGTAGGTGCCTTCCGCCAGCCACGTGCGCCAGAAGTGGGTGGTGCGCTTCAGATGTGCCTCCGCCTGCTCGACCGTGCGCGGGCCGCCGAGGCCCTCCGTCCAGGACATCGCACAGAAGCGCTTCTCCCCTTCGGCGAGCGTGTGGCGAGCGTGCACGCGGTTGCCCTCGATGCCCATCCGCATGTCGGAGAACAGCCGGAACGCCGGCTTTGCGCCCTCGCTGCCGTCGCTGGCATCAAGCGCGGGTACGCCGCCCGCGGCGCGCCGGCCCTCGACTGCGGGTACGCCGCCCGCGGCGCGCTGGTCCTCGACCACGCTCCACTTCGCCGCCGTCGCCCCGTAGTCGAGCATCGGCTCGCACAGCATCTCCATCTGCGCCCACCCCTGCATGCACTCGATCACCCTCACCAGGATGTGATCGGCGTCGTAGTCGGTCGGCGGGCGGGTGTGGCTGGAGCCCTCCTCATTGTCGTGCCACTCCCCGATCGTCAGCGCGTCCAGGACTCGCACCCAACCCTGTGGCGTCATCCAGGTCGTCTCGATCACGTTGGTCCCCGGCAGGTAGCGCCTGCCCGCCGGCACATACAGCCCGTACGGCCCCACTCTGAAGCGCCCCGCGCCGCGGTCGAGCATCGCCGCGAACACGCTCGGGCAGTCGAAGTGGGGCAGGCACAGCCACTCGATCGACCCGTCCGACGCCAGCAGCGCGCCGGTGTGGCAGTCCGACAGGAAGCCGTAGTCCGCGATCGGCGGGAAGGGGGAGTCCTCCTGGGTCATCTGCCGCGCAAGCTATCGCGTCGCCGCGAATCGCCCCTCAACGCTCGTCACCCCCTCGGGGCGAGGGCAATTGGCCCTGGCGATGCGCCATCCGGTGCCGGTGCGACCCCGGGATCGGCGGATCCAGGCTCGCCTCACTCGGCGGGGCTCTCGCGCGAGAGCTCTGCCCAGGAGTCATCCTCCCACACCGCCTCCCCCCAGCGCGGACGTTCCACCCCCGCCGGCAGCGAGCCCTCTTCCTCGAGCTTGTCCAGATGTGCCGCCAGCGTGATCGCCGCCGCCGGGCGCAGTTCCGCCGGCACGTCCCACCACGCCTTGTCCAGCAGCTCCTGCACGGTGCGCGCCCCTTCGGTGAGCGCCACCAGCAGGCGATGCTCGCGGTCGTAGCGGTGGCCGATCGACTCCTGCAGCTTTGCCACCGGCTCCCAGATCGCGGGGCCGTGGCCAGGGCACAGCACCTCGAGGTCGATCGTGCAGAGGTGCACCAGCCCGTTCAGGTAGGCGTTCAGCGCGCCCGGGTAGGGAGCGATGAAGGCGCTGCCTTCGCCCAGCACCGTGTCGCCGGTGAAGCACACGCGGTCTGCGACCAGCGCGTAGTGGTCAGGGGCGTGGCCGGGCGTCGGCACCGCCGTCAGCGGTCCGAAGCGCACGTCGTCGGCGAGCGTCACGTCGATGCCGCTCCCGCGGGCCGCCGCCAGCGGCGCCGGGCGCAGGCCGCGCAGCGCGTTGACCGACTCGATGTGATCGGTGTGGTCGTGGGTCAGCGCAATCCCCCCCAGCCCCCCGCGCGCATCCACCGCCGCCACCACCCGCTCGAGGTGCTGGCGCAGCGCCGGCCCAGGGTCGATCACATACGCGGGGTCGCGGTCCACCACCCACGTGTTGGTCCCCGACAGCGTCAGCGGACCGGGGTTCTCGGCGCGTATGCGCAGCACGTCGAAGGCCGCCAGCCGCCGCGCTTCCGCCAGCGGATCCACCGAGAAAGCGGACTCCCCGGCGAGCGCGAGGTCGAGTTCGGCGGCGGTTTCTGGCACCCACTCCGAGCCCGGCTCGATGCCCATGTCCTGTGCGTCATGGTCGGAGTCGGCCGCCGGGTCGGGATCGGAGCCTGAGGGTGAGGAGGAGCGCATACTGTGTCCGTAGTTGGTTGGGTTGACGACCGTCAGCATACCCATCGCCCTGGCGGCAAGTCTTGTCTCATTGACATCGGGCAAAGTCGACCGCTCTAGCGCGCCCAACGCCGCTTATGCCGATCCAGCAAACCCTCTCTCCCCCCACGCTGAAGGTCCCATTCCGAACACGCAGAGCCCCCGTCGCCGCCGACACAGCACCCCCCCTCCCCCTCCCAATCACCCGCCTTTCGCGCCGACCCGCCGCTTCCCAAAGAACCTCGTCGATCCTAATTTTGCGACTTGTTCGCTATAACACGAAGAGCCCAAATGCCGCAGACAGGCGTCCGCGTAAGATAGGCGTTGCCTGCCCTGTCACATGCCTCAAGCCCGCGTCCCACACAGCCGAAAGGGGCACTTATGAGCGAGGGAGCGTCGTCTTGGCTGTGCCCCACCGAGCTTGACCGCACGCGCGTCGTCGACGCCAACGACCGTGTGCGCATGATCCGCCTGATCGGTGCCGGCGCGGTCGGCATCGCGCTGCTCGCCGCCGCGCCGTGGATCGGCTGGTGGACGCTCGTGCTGTTCCTGCTGTGTGCGCTCAATTTCGCATCCGTCGATCGGCGCATGCGCACCAGCTCCCACCCCGAGCGCGTCAGCGCCACGGCGATCGTGGTCACGCTGTTGCTGCTCGCCGGCGGCGTCGCCGTCAGCGGCGGCCCTTCCAGCCCCGCGCTGCCCTGGATGGTGCTCCCCGCGGCGATGGTCGCCGCCCGCTTCCGCCCCACTGTGGTGGTCGTCGGGCTGGTGCTTACAGTGGTGCTGATCCTCGCCGCCACGCTTGGGGTCGATCCGACCGCCACGATCGACAACCCCGTGCGGCCGATCGCCGCGCTCGCGCTGCTCGCCGGGGTGGTGTCGGTCGTGTGGGCGCTGCAGGCCGCCGAGCTCCACCATCGCGACGAAGCGATCCTCGACCCGCTCACCGGGCTGCTCAACCGCCACGCCCTGATCCCCCGCTTCACCGAGATCTCCCACCAAGCGCGGCTCACCCACCAGCCGGTGTGCATGCTGCTGTGCGACGTCGACGCCTTCAAGCAGGTCAACGACCGCCACGGCCACGATTGCGGCGACGCGGTGCTGCGCGACGTCGCCTACGAGCTGCGCAAGCGGCTGCGCTCCTTCGAGCTTGCCTACCGCCTCGGCGGCGAGGAGTTCCTGATCCTGCTGCCCGGCGTCTCGCACGCCGAAGGCCTCGAGGTCGCCGAGCGGCTGCGCGCCGCGGTCGAGCAGGCGCGGCCGACCGGCATCCCCGTGACGATCTCGCTCGGTCTCTCCGCCGCCAGCGGCGAGGCGGTCGTCTACGAGACCCTCTTCAAGGCCGCCGACGAGGCCCTTTACGAGGCCAAGCGCGCGGGACGCAACCGTGTCGCCGCGGCCCCGGCTCCGCCGGTTGCCGATGAGGAGCAGCAGGAGCTCGAGGTGGTTGCTTTAGCCTACGCGCCTGCGTGACCAAGCAACTGGATCCCCAAGCTCGAGCACTGCTGGAAGTGATGCAGGCGGTGGGCGCCCCCGCGCTCCACACGCTGCCCGTGGAGCGGGCCAGGGCACAGATGCGCTCGGCATTGCTCACGCGCGGTGAGCCGCTCGCGCTGCGCAACGTCGAGGACGTGCGCGTGCCCTCCCCGCACGGCGGACTGCCGCTGCGCCTCTACCGGCCGGGCCCCGGCGTGCTGGGAATCGCGCTGTTCCTCCACGGCGGGGGATGGGTGCTCAACGACCTCGACACCCACGACGGCCTCTGCCGCCGGATCGCCAAGCGCTCCGGATGGCTCCTCGCCTCGCTCGACTATCGCCGCGCCCCCGAGCACCGCCACCCGGCCGCCCTGCACGACGCCCGCCTCGCCTACGACTGGCTGCTGGAGAACGCCGCCCGCCTGGAGGCCGACCCGGCGCTGGTGGCGCTCCTCGGCGAGAGCTCAGGCGCCAACACCGCCGCCGCCCTGGCGCTGCTGCTGCGCGACAGCGGCGCTCCCCCGCCGGCGCTTCAGATCCTCGCCTACCCCCCAGTGGACGTTCCCGATCGCTGGCCCTCCCACCGGGAGCGCGGCAGCGGATACACCCTCGACAGCCCGCTCCTGCGCTGGTTCGTCGAGCACAACCTTCCCGCCGACTTCGATCCCGCCGACCCCTACCGCGATCCCTACCTCTTCCCGCTCGGCGCACCCAACCTGGCGGGGCTGCCGCCGGCGCTGGTGTTCACCGCCGAGTTCGACCCGCTGCGCGACGAGGGCATCGCCTACGCCGAGCGGCTCGCCGCCGCGGGGGTTGCGGTGGAGCACCTGCACGTCGACGACCAGATGCACGGCTTCCTGATGGTCGACCGCGCGATCGCGCGTGCGGGGGAGCTGATCGACCGCCTCGCCGACGCGCTCGCCGCGCGGGGGCAGTTGGCGGGTCGCACAGCGGAGTAGCACACACCCGGCCCTCGTGGTGGGGTTTGCGCGACACCCACCGTGGGGTGGAACCGCAACCACCTGGGCCTCGCTCCGCGCGGGCAGAGAGGAGGAGGAGAGGAGGGGGAGGGGGAGGTTGTCGAGTTTCGAGCCCCCGCTTCGTCATACCTGTGAACGCGCCATCCTGGGCGCACCGAACAAGGAGAACACGATGCGATTCATGTTGCTGCAGAACTATTCGGGCGGGGCCGGCTGCACAGTGCCGATGAGCGAGTGGGCGCCGGAGGAGATCACGGCGCACATCGACCACCAGCGGGACATCAACCGCGAGCTCACCGAGCGCGGGGAGCTCGTCGACGCGCAGGCGCTCACCGCGCCTCCGCTCGCCAAATTCGTGATCCACAACGGCATCGGCACGCCCGCCGTCACCGACGGCCCGTTCCCCGAGACCAAGGAGCTGCTCGCCGGCTACCGCATCGTCGACGTCGAGTCTCCCGAGCGCGCGCTCGAGATCGCCGCCCGGATCTCCGCGGCGCCGGCTCGGGGCGGGGTTCCGATCCAGCAGCCGATCGAGGTGCGGGAGGTGATGGAGGCCCCGGGCTTGGAGGAGTGATGGGTAGCATGCACGTATGACACGCACAACGCTCTCGCTGCCGGACGATCTGGCAGAAGCGCTCACGCGCGAGGCTCGACGTCGCTCCACATCCGCGTCGGCGATTGCCCGCGAGGCGATCGCCAGGCACCTGCGCCTCGTCCCCGACGAGCCGCGCCCGCTGCCGTTTGCGGCGCTGGGGCGCAGTGGCCATCGCAGCACCGGCCGCGACATGGAGGAGCTGCTGGCGCGAGAGTGGGATGTCCAGCTCGTCGAGCAGTATCGGGACTTCCCGCTCGGAGGAACAGACGCCTCCGTGGTGGCGCTCGCCGAGCGCCTCAATGCCCCCGCCATCGTCACGCTGGACCGCCGGCACTTCGCGGCCATCCGTCCCAAACATCGCGAGGCCTTCGAACTGCTGCCTTGACCTCCAACGGCAGGTGCAACCACGTCGGGGCGCTCGATTCGCGCGCTCGCCCAGGAGCCGGCGCTCGAGGGCCTCGAAGACGAGGACGTGCTCACGCTCGCATCCCAGGAGGAGCGTATCCTCGCGACCCAAGACATCCGCGACTTCCCCGCGATCCTCCGCGAGTGGTCCGTTTCACGCTCTTGCTCCGGTCATAGCTTCGCCTTTTTCCACTACAAAGTCCTTGTACTACAAGACCTTTGTAGTTCGTAGGAAGGGGCCTGCGCCCGGTCTCCGGCCGAGCGAAACGTCCCAAGCGCCGCGTACCCTCGGGCGACATGACGGTTGAATGCTTCATCTGGACCAACCACGCCGAGGAAAGACGCGCCGAGCGATTGTTCGATCGCCCGGACGTTGAGCGCGCGATTCGCGCCGGCCACGCAGATCGCAGGATCAACCACGGCGAGGCAGATTGGCGTGTCCATGGCCTTACGATCGACGGTCGGCGCTTCGCCGCTCTCTACGATCACCCTTGCCGTGCCGACGACAAGACGGTGCTGGTCGTCAACGTCCTCGACGCTCCGAGCCCAGCTCGGCGCCGTGTATCCTGAGAGCAACCATGCTGCTTCATTACGACCCCGAAGTCGACATCGCGCTGATCTCGCTCGAGAAGGGGCGAGCGACGACAGAGGAGTACCCGTGGGGCCTCATCGACCGCGATCCCGACACAGGCCGGCTGCTGGGCTTTGAGCTGTGGAAAGCGTCCACAGTACTGCCCGCCGAGGTGATCGACGCGATGCCGAGGACAGACAAGCCGCACGACGTGGCCGCCTGACGCCCCGGATCAGCTTGCCGGTGTCGATCGGCCCTGAGCGCGATCATGTCGATGTCGGGGTGGTCGATCAGCGCCTCCCCTTGCCCTTGGCCGCCTTGTGGTGATGCGCCTTCTTCTTGGCGGCCTTCTTGCCCTTCGGGCACCCCGTAACCGCAATCTTGGTGCTCTGGTTAATCACGAGCCCGTTCTGGCCGACCATTTCGGTTGGCATCAGCAGCTTGCCGGCGGTCTGGGCCTGGCAGAGGTTCCCGTTCGCGCTGAGCGCCGGGTATTCCCGTTTCGGGAGTTCCAGTTCGAATGTCGAGAACGGGACGTCGGGGACGGTGGCGAACGTCGCGGTCGTGATGCCCGCTTTGCTGATGAACGTTTCGCCGTGCACCTGGACGGTGACGCCGTCCTCGCCGGTCAGGACCATGATCAGTTCCGGGTACTTTGCGCCACCGTGGCTGACGAAGTAGGCCGGGCCCTTCAGGCCGCCTTCGAGCACCGGCGTCGTGACGTGCGCTTCGCCGACCCTTGACGCCGTGGGGCAGTTGCTGGGGTTTTCCGCGAACACCTTTTCCGTGCACGCCTTCTGCAGCGTTTTCAACGGCGAGGGGAGCTGTTTGGGCAGCGAGACCTTCACCTCGTGCACGTTCGCTTTCGTGCCCTGAACGCCGCCCGGCAACGTCAACCGCACGTGCAGCGTCGCGCCTTCGGTCCTGGAGGTCTTCGCTTCGGTGGAGACCGCGAATTCCGGTTTGAACGACAGCGACCCGCAGTTCGTCACCTGGAACGGCGTGGCCACGTTCACGGTCGCGCCTTCGGTGCTTTCGAGCTCCCCGGTCAGCTTCATCGGTTCGCAGCTGGTCGGGTTGAACACGAACCCCGGACGGTTCACCGTCACGTTGACGTGCTGCAACTGCAACGGGATGCCGTCGAGGATCGTCGGGAACGGGTTGCTCACGACCGTCAGCTGCGCGGTCGTCGGGTCCACCTCGACCTTTGAGCGGACCACCTCGGTCCCCAGGTTGAACGGGCCCGCGACCGCCGGGACGACGACGTCCACGCCGAACGGGGCTCCCCCGTAGGGTCCGGTGATGTACGCCTTGCCGTCTTCCACGCTGTAGGGGTCGTTGCCGAGGCCGGCGCTGGCGATCACCTGCCCGATCTGGCTTTCCGCGGGGCATTCCCCCGACGCAGCCTGCGGTTCCTGACAGAGCTTTACGCCCTGCAGCCCCGCGGAGATCCCGGGTGGGAACACCACGTCCAGTTTCCCGAGGGTCTGGTCGGCATCCGGACGGGTCATCGTCATCGTCAGCGGGGTGTACGCCCCGGCCTGGATGTTCGTTGTGCCCGCCTCGAACCCGGGCTGGAACGGCCGCAGGCTCGAGCACGGCGCGCCATTCGGGCCGCTCGTGATCTGGAAGCTCGAGGTCGGTTTCACCGCCGGCGTGCCCGACCACGGTTCCATCGACATTTCCGTCGTGTACGTGCCACACAGCGCCGGGGTGCTCAGCGGCGCCCGGTCGGTGCCGAAGAAGTTGAGCTTGAAGTCGCTGTACGGCAGCTGCGGCGTTTCGTCGAACGTCGTCACGATCTGCCCCGTCACCGGGTTCAACGACACCTGCCCCGCAACCTTGATCCGCACACCCGCGACCGGGTCTTCCAAGTAGATGTACAGCGCGATCAGCGACCCAAATGGGTTTTCATCCTGCGCCGCCAAATACGCCGCCCCCGTCAACGGTTCTGGCAGCACCGGCGTATTCGCTTCGACCGTGGCGATCTTCGACGCTTCCGGACACGTCGGCGCTTCCGCGGTATGCAGCCCGATCTGCGCCGGCGAGCACGCCAGGAGCCCACCGGCCGCCGCCGGACTGATCTGCACCCCTTCGGGCAGCGTCACCATCGTGTTCTTCACGTCGGACTCCGCCAATCCCACGGGGTTTTCCGTGGATTCCTGCGGAACGTGCACGTCGACGTTCAGCCCCGTCGGCGTACTACCCCCCGCCCCATCCGGCGTCACACTGACCGACGGGCTGAAATCAAGTTTTTCGCAACCCGACAGTTCGGGCAACGACGCCGTCTTCGTATCGAAGACGCCCGGTTCTTCCCACGAATCCACGCCAATTGACGCCGTACGCGGAATCCCACACGACGTCGGGTTCGTGAGCAACGGCACCAACGGAGCCTGCGTCGCACACCCACCCCCCTCTTCACTTTCCAGGGTCGGTTCAATGATATCTTGGACGAAGCTACGACTGGACGTGCCGCTGTCCGGTCCTTCCAGTTCGTCTTCACCTTCACGCAACCCGAAACCGGGTTCTTCGATTTCTTCAAAAGCATGATGCCCGCGCTTTAGGCACGTTCCGCGGTATAGGTTGTGGACCGGACTTGCCGGCACACCCCAGATCGTGACCTTGCTACCGATTATCACCGCGGACTGAGCAATATTGGACACAGTCACACTCAGACCATAATCAGTGCCCGTACGGACCCCGACATCCAAAAACACAGGCACAACGCCTGAGACGAGGAAAGCAAACTCCGCCGCGACACCTTTTGGAGGCGCCAGATTATACACAGGGTCACTCTCAAAAGCCAGTTCTTCATCGCTACTAGCAAGATAAGACGTGGAAACTCCGACCACTGTTTCGTTCGGACATTTTGCTGTAATGAAGTCTTGATAGCCGCAACGCGGTGTGGCATCCGGATCACCTACGAAACCCGGCGGTATTTCAAGCCTCGCATCCTTCAGATTATGTTCGTGAAACGGCGATTTCAACAGGAACGTGGCAGTCAGCGCGTACGGATGCGACCCGGCCTGCACATCCAGCGTCCCATCCTGGTTCTGGGCCGCGAACGCAAACCTCTGCAAACCGATTTTAGCCATCGCAGGCGCAACAGCAACCGTAAGCATGACCAGCAGCGACGCGAGGACTACGAGCGGGAGCTTTATTCGTATATGCATGATTTACTTGCTCCCCTTGCGGTCGCTTGACTTTCCAGCCCTCTTCCTTATCTTCTTTACGCACCTGTTTCTCTTCTTCTCATAGTCGAGTGGCCCGGGGCATTGCAGCCCCAGGCTCTCACAGAACCGTACGTGAGCGTCTCCACTCATACGGCTCCCACCAATCGGTCGCTTGGGCGTACTACTCGCCAGTGAGCAAAGA
>JBEKYV010000070.1:0-11208 GCA_049510515.1 Solirubrobacteraceae bacterium
CTGGCGCTACCCCCACCAGCGAGGCACCCGAGCCCGCCCCAGTGGCCGCGTTCGAGCGCCGCGAGGAGCTGCGCCAGGAGCGCAGCCGCCTGGTGGCCGAACTGCAGCGCCGCGACGGGCGCAGCCACCGCGAGATCAACGTCTGGGTCAACCGAGCCGTGGGCGTGGAGCGGGTGGATGCGGCCAGCATCAAGCAGCTGGAGCGCTCGATCCACGCGCTGACACGGGAACTCACGCGCGGCAGTCGGCCGGCGCGAGCATAACCCGCAAGCTTGCAGGCCATTTCAAGCGATGCCCGGGGTGGGAGTCGAACCCACAGACCCTTTCGAGGCGCCGATTTTAAGTCGGCTGCGTATACCGTTCCGCCACCCGGGCGCGATGCCCCTTGCTCCTCTCTGCAACTACAGCCCAAGTCTATGAGAGAGCGATGTCGGCAAGTCGGAGTGCCCGCCGGCGGGCCGGGTGTGCAGGAGCTGCCCCACGTAGGAATGAGTAGGGCTGAGCGCCAGCAGCGAGGCTGAGGAGTCGATAACTGCCCCCCTCCCCCTTAAAAATCCTTCTTTGTGCGTTTATCTCCGCTTGGGGGTAGGGGTACACCATATGCAGGAGCCCCACCAGCCACCACCCGGCCGCAACTTAAGCGGTTGGTACCGTGTCTATGGGGATAAAGCCGCAACGCCGAGCGATTGGACCACCGTGGAGGTCACAACACTAAAGCCAGGCGTAGCACCCGGCCTGCGAGGGGCCAGCCCGCTGCTGCGCCTGCAGCCGGACGAGCGTTTGATCGCGCTCACGCGTCGCGGCCAGCACGCCGCCTTCGAGACGCTCATCTCGCGCTACCACTCGCGGCTGCTGTCCTTCTGCCGGCACATGTTGGGCTCGCGCGAGGACGCCGAGGACGTGCTGCAGGAGGTGTTCGCGGCCGCCTTCAACGCGGTGCTCGCCGACGAGCGGCCGATCAACGTGCGGCCGTGGCTGTACCGGATCGCGCGCAACCGCTCGCTCAACCACCTGCGCCGCGCCTCCGCGATCGGGGTGGACTCGATGGACATCCACTTCGCCGAGCACGGGCTCTCCACCGGCGATCAGGTGCTGCGCCGCGAGGGCTTCAACGAGTTGATCGGGGACGTGCGACAGCTGCCCGAGACCCAGCGCAGCGCGCTTTTGCTGCGGGAGATCGACGCGCTCTCCTACGAGCAGATCGCGGTCGCGATGGACACCACGGTGCCCTCGGTGAAGTCGCTTTTGGTGCGCGCCCGCATCTCTTTGGCGGAGGCCGCCGAGGCCCGTAAGCTGAGCTGCGATCAGGTACGCGATGAGCTGGGCGAAGTGGCGGAGGGCCTCGTCAAGATCAGCCCCCCCGCACGCCGTCACCTGCGCGACTGCGAGCGCTGCCGCACGTTCCGCAAGCTGCTCAAGGACAACAACCACGCGCTCGCCGCCATCTTCCCCGCCGGTCCGCTGCTGCTGCTCAAGCATTTCGTGCTCGGCAAATTCGGTGCCTCCTCCGCCGCCGGCCACGCCGCCGGCGCGGGGAGCGCGGGCGCCGGAGTGAGCGCCGCCAGCGGTGCTACCGGCGGAGCCGGCGCGGCCGCTGGTGCGGGTGGGCTGCTCACGGCGGGAGCCGGGGGGGCGGGCGCCGTCGGCGGCACGAGCGCCGCGGGCGGGCTGGTTACCGCAGGCGCGGGAGCGATCGCGACGAAGGCGGCCGCCACGCTGGCTGCCGCCGCGCTCGTCACCGCCGGGGCGGTCGCCGTCAACCCCAGCCACACCCGCCGCCACCACACCACGTCTTCTTCAGCGGTCGCCTCGGCCGCCCCCGTCGCCCTCGAGCACAGCTCCGCCCCGCTGGTCGTGCGCTCGGTGCCTCAGCCGATCAGCTCCGGCGTTGCAGTCCCGGTCGCCGCCGGAGCCTCGCGGCTCGCCACACGTCACCTGCACCGTCGCCCGCCGCTCAAGGGGCGGTCCGGTACGGGCTCCGGGGGGCGGCTGCATCCCCACACACCAGCCCCCACCGATGCCACCGACCTGCCCGTGGTCGTCAAGCCGGCAGTCACCACCGCACCCGTCACCCCGCCGGCAACGCCGCCCGCGGTCGTGCAGGTCACCACCGAGACCACAGCGCTGCCGTCGACTGGCACCACGACCAGCACTCCCTCTCAGCCGGCGGTGGCTCCACCGGTGACGAGCACGACGCCCACCGCCCCGGCGCCGCCGATCGAAACGGCGCCGACCACCACCGAACCGGTTACCGCAACCACTGGAGAACCCGCCCCGTCGGGCACCTCTGACGCAGAGGAAGAAGTCCCCACCACAACGTCCGCCACCGAAAGCCCCACCGGCGGCGTCACCCCGTAGCACCTATCCCAGCGCGAACGTCCCCAGCGGTTCTTCCAGGGCCCCTTTGACGCCCACGTCCAGTGGCGAAGTCACCTGGTGGTTGCCGGCGACGGCGGTAAGCATCGTGATCTCAACGCCCCTGCGCGCGCCCTGCCGGTCGGGGAGCAGCAGCACGTTGCGCCCGTACATCTTCCGTCCCTGCACGGTGGTCGTATAGAAAAAGTTGTAGGTGGCGTAGCTCCCCACCGCGTCGATCTGCGTGCTGCCCTGCCCGCGCAGCACCAGCCCGCTCTGCCCCGGGACGCGAGCCCCGGGCGGGCGGGCGGCCACGAGGCGCTGGACGTAGCCGGATCCGTACATCGCCAGCGCCGCCCCGAGCGCGCCCTGGTAGGGGGGCAGTAGGAACGGGCCAACCGCGAAGGAGTCTTCCAGCCGGCCATCCACCACGCGCTGCACCCTCACGTACCCACCGGGGGCCGGTTCGGTGCGGTGGAGCCCCGCGTAGCTGAAGCTGAACGGCACCGGCCCCCCGTGGGCAACCGTCGGGCTGGCGAGCGTGAGCGCCGCGCCCGCAATCACGGCCACCACCACGGCGGCGGCAGCCACCCACAGGGCGCGCACCACCACCGAGGCGCGCCGCCAACGTGGCGCCAGCAGCTCCCCAAGCGTGGGGCGGTAGTCGCTCTTGAGGGGCAGCGCGGGCATCGAGCCTGAGCCTATCCCAGCAGGGGTCGTGGTTCGGAGGGCGAGGAGCTGGCCCGTCGTCCTACGTGGACCGGGGAGCGACCTGGGCGCCTACCCCAGCCCGATGACCTTCAGCCGCCGGCTCAGCGCGGTGGCGGCGAATTCGCGGGTTTCGGAGACCCGCACGCCGAGCAGCTCGACGTCCTCTTCGCTTGAGTCCATCCACTTCGGCCGCAGCACGCCCTCCGCTGCCGGCGCAACCTCCCCGAGCGTGCGACCGATCGCCTGCTTGTAGCGCTCATCCTTCAGCGCCATGTCACGCAGGAAGCGCGCCCCGAAAGCCACGTGGCGGTGCTCGTCGCGCGCGACGTTGATGAAGCCTTCCACGAAGGCGGGCAGCGTGCCGACGCGTTCGTTGTAGGAGATGATGAAGTGCTGGCCGGTGAGTGCGAGCATCCCCTCGATCACCATGTGATAGATCGTGACGGCCTCAACCAGCGCCTCGGTGTCCTCGGGTTCGCGCGCGAGGCGATCGACACGCCCGCGCAGCAGCTCGTCGAACAGCTCCCCAAACTCGGGGTTGAGGTGCTGGCTGGTCTCGGCCAGACGCCCGCCGAGGTCGTCGGCCTCGAGCACTCCCACCTCGGAGTAGAAGCGGTCGAAGAACGCCACGTGACGGGCCTCGTCGGCGATCTGGGTGCAGAGGAAGATGCGCATGTCCTCGTCGGGGCACGCCCGCATCATCGGGCCGAGCTCCGCGGCGACGCGCTGCTCGCCGACGAAGAACGAGGAGAGCCCGTACATCCGCATGTAGCGCTCCTCGGTGTCGATACGCTCGTGCCAGTCGATCCTGTCCTGGGTGAAGTCGAGGTCCTGCACCGCCCAATGCTGGCGCTCCCACAGGGAGTACAGCTGGCGGTAGTCGAGCAGCTCCACCCGGCCGCGGTCACCGGCTTCGGTCAGTGCGGGGTCGCTGGTGGCGCGGAAGTCCTCGCGCTCGCCGAGGCTCGTGGCGCTCTCCCCCGGAGAACTCTGCACCTGCTGTGCGCCGCCGCTGTCGGACACCTGCTCAGCCTACACCATTACTGGCCGTCCGGCCAAGCACTCCTCCCGTCGGGACTGCGGCGCCCGCTCCACAAGGGCTCCCATCGGGGCTGCGGCGCCCGATCCGCAAGCCAGGCTCATTCCCCGACGGAGAACAGCGCTTCCAGGTCGTGGCGGGAGTAGGCCTGGAAGGCGACCATCGTCTGTGTGCGCGATACCCCCGGCAGCGTGGTGATGTGCCCGGTGACGACGTCGGCGAGCTGCTCGTGCGCGGGGACGCGGATGATCGCAACGAAGTCCCACTCGCCCGTCACCGAGTAGGCCTCGGCGACCCCCTCGATGTCCGCCAGCGCGCCCCCCAAGCTTGAGAGCGCGTCACGTTCGGCCTCGATCAGCACCACCGCGTGAGTCATGGCGTGTGCGACTCCCCGGGGGCGAGCACCACCACCTGCGCGGCGCCGCCGGCCTCGACCTCGGCCTTGAACGCCTGCGCGTCGGTGGCGATTGGGGGGAAGGTGTCGTAGTGACAGGGGATCACCTGCTTGGCCCCCACCAGCCGTGCGGCCTCCACGGCATCGAAGCGATCCATCGTGTAGTGGCCGCCGATGCACATCAGTGCCACGTCGATCGGCTGGCGGCGGCCAACCAGCTGCAGGTCGGAGAAGAGGGCGGTGTCGCCGAGGTGGTAGATGACCTTGCCGCCGAAGCCGACCACCAGGCCGGCGGGGACGTTGGCAGTGCCCTTGGGAGTGGTGGAGGTGTGCCAGGCGGGCACCAGCCGCGCCCAGCCCCAGTCGCGCTCCACGGTGCCGCCGAGGTTGGGGTCAGCCACGTTCTGCACACCGTCGGCGGTGAGCTCGTTGGCGATCTCCACGATCGCCACCACGTCGGCGCCGGAGCGCTCGGCGATCGAGACAGTGTCGCCGAGGTGATCCACGTGCCCGTGGGTGAGCAGGATCGCGTCGGGGCTCAGCTCATCGGCGCCCACCGCCGCCTTGGGGTTGCCGGTGAGGAAGGGATCGATCAGCACCGTGGTGTCGCCGTCGCGCAGCTCGAAGGCAGCGTGGCCGAGAAAGCGGATCTCCATGTTCGATATTGCCTCTCTGGATCGCGTTTGCTTAGTTCTACCGCTTACGCCGTGCCCGCGCGAGCGGTGGCCAGACCGTAGCCCAACACCAGCCCAACCACGGCACCGGTGACGCCCGCCAGCCAGCCGGCTTCCAAGCGCGCGAACGGCATCGCCAGCAGCACCGCGGCGATCGTCGCAGCGCCGAGCAGGTCGCCGTCGTAGTAGCGCTTGGCGCGCGCGGCCCGCAGGTCGGGGATCGCCCAGGCTGCGAGCAGCGCGAGCGCGCCGGCGTTGGCGCCGCTGACGATCGGCAGCGGGTACACCGCGAGCGCCACCAGCGCGCCGCTGGCGCCCGCGCCGAAAAAGGCGACCAGCACCGGGACGGGGCCGTGGCGGCGCTCGAGCAGCCAGCCGAAGATCGCCACCGCCAGCAGCGCGGAGAACGCATAGACGCCGGGGAAAAACCCGCCGGAGTAGCCAAACTGGGTGGTGAGCAGCTTCCACCAGTCGCCCTGCAGCGGCCCCACCACCACAACGCGGCTGAGGCTCAGATAGCCACCGCTGGTGAGCACCCACACCACGCAGCTGGCCGCCACCAGCGCGATCGTGGCATACGGCGGAGCATCGGCGCGTACCCCGGTGATCTCGCCCCGGCGCAGGCGCCCCAGTGAGGGCACCGGCAGCCGCGCCCGGTGGGAGGCACGCTGGGGAGTGTGCTCGCGCGGCAGCTTCGGCGCGCGCCGGCGCAGGCGGGTGCCGCAGTAAGGACACTCGGTGATGTAGGGGCTGACCTCCGACCCGCACTGCTTGCACACCACGAACAGATCGGCACCCGAAGACATCGCCGATCCATTCTAGGGCCCGCCGGAGGTCTCCCCGGGGGATGACGGGGGAGCTCGCCGGCCGGCGACACAGAGTCGGCGAGTCGCGCGCGCGGGCAGATCGGCGCGAGCCACCGAACAGGTTTACGACTTCCCTCAATGCCCGCTCGGCGGTAGAGTCCGGGCATGACCTCACTCGGCTATGACAAGCAGCTCTACATCCTCGCGTTCGACCACCGCGGGTCGTTCCAGAAGAAGTTCTTCGGCATCGAGGGCGAACCCGATCCCGAGCAGACGGCGATGATCGCCGACGCCAAGCACCTCGTCTTCGAGGGCATGCAGCAGGCGGTGGCCGCCGGCGCCGACCCGTCGGTGACGGGGGTGCTGGTGGACGAGCAGTTCGGCTCCAGCGTCCCCGAGGAGGCCCGCGCACAGGGCCTGCGACTGGCGATGCCCGCCGAGTGCTCCGGCCAGGAAATGTTCGACTTCCAGTACGGCGACCAGTTTGGTGAGCACATCGAGCGCTTCGACCCCGATTTCACGAAGGTGCTGGTGCGCTACAACCCCGACGGCGACGCGGAGGGCAACCGCGAGCAGCGCGAGAAGCTCAAGCAACTCTCCGACTGGCTGCACGCGCGCGAGCGCAAGTTCCTGTTCGAGCTGCTGGTGCCCGCCACGCCCGCGCAGCTGCAGACGGTGGACGGCGATGGCGAGCACTACGACGCGGAGCTGCGCCCCGAGCTGATGCGCCGCACGATCGCCGAGATCCAGGACGCGGGGATCGAGGTGGACGTGTGGAAGATCGAGGGCGTCGACGCGCGCGCCGACTGCGAGATGCTGGTCGCCCAGGCCCGCACGGGCGGGCGCGACGGCGTGGTGTGCGTGGTGCTGGGCCGCGGCGCGGACGACGCGAAGGTCGACCACTGGCTCGGGGAGGCCGCCCCGGTGGACGGCTTCGTGGGCTTCGCGATCGGGCGCTCGATCTGGTGGGACCCGCTCAAAGCATATGTGGACGGCAAGATCGAGCGGCGCGCAGCGGCGCAGCAGATCGCCCAGAACTACCTGCGCTTCGTCAAGGTGTACGAGCGCGCCGAGGGCAAGGCCCCGGTGGGGTAGGTGCTGACGTGAGCGCCGAAGCTTCGAAGACCCTCTCGTCCTCGCCTCGCTCGACGTATCCCCAAGGACCGGGCTGGTAGGGGATGCAGGCAATGAAAATGCGACGCAGCGTGGCGGAGATCGAGGAGGCATTCGCCAAGGAGATCTCGCTCGATCGCCACCGCCGCGACTCGCTGCGTCGCACCGCCGAGCAGCGGGCGCAGAAGCGTCAGGTGCAGCGACGCAACAAACGCGGCACGGTCCGCTTCGCGCTGCTGGTGCTGGCACTGATCCTCACCGCCGTGGTCGTCGCCGTGGCAATGTTCTTCACGCTCTACCAGCTGCTGGGCTAGGCTCGGCAACCCCTCTCACGAAAAAAAGAAGGGATAGGAGGGGGGTGGTGCTCGCGCCGAGCTGTGGGGCGCCGAGGGTAACCCCAAGGGAGAGGTGGACTCCGGCGCCCGGGCCGGCCTCAGCTCTCGCCGAGGTCCTTGATCGCCTCGTCGACCTCCGAGCGGACGTCCTCACGAGCTTGACCTTCGCCTTGCTGACGCTGGATCTCGATGTAGATCTCGGTCCGGAACACCGGCACGTCGGAAGGCGCCTGAATGCCGATGCGCACCTTCTCGCCGACAACCGACAGCACCGACACCTCGACATCGTCGCCGATCATGATGCTCTGATTGGTCTTGCGCGTCAGGACCAGCATTCACACGCACCCTTTCGTTTGGGCCGACGGCACCTGACACGATCACCGGCAGACCTGGCCTATCATCCAAGCATATATTCGATGACCCCAGAAAAGGGATCATCGTCCGGTGGCCGACCGGTTCCGTCCATACAACGCGTACAGGGACGACTTTCTGCCGCCGCCTCATCAAAGCTCCCAATAACTGTTCATGGCCGGCGCTCAGCCAAGCGCGACTCGCGCGGAAAACATGGCACGCGCAGCGAGGCGACGGTCGCCGAGGCGATCGATGGCCTCCATGCGCTAGTCTCCCGGACCGTCCATGCCACGCAAGTCGCTCCGCCCACAGCTCAACCAGATCCGCGCCTGGGTGCGTCAGGGTCGCACCGACGCCTGGGTCGCCCACCAGCTCGAAGTGACCGTGCAGGAGATCGAGCAGTTCAAGCGCCAGAACGAGCTGGTGGGGGGCGAGGAGAGCACACCCGGGACGGCGGCGGCCGACTTCAACGAGGAGATCGACCTCCGCGCCGAGGATGACGCCCTGATCGCCGCTGAGCTCGAGGCAGCCGCGCTCCAGGACGAGCGCGAGCGAGCGGAGGCCGAGGCGGCGGCGGAGCGCGAGCGCGCTGAACGGGCCGCGCGGGGCGCGGAGGAGGACGAGACCGACGATGACGAGGACGAGGCAGAGACGCCGGCCCGCCGCCGCAGCCGGCGCGGAGGGCGCGGCCGGCGACGCTCAGCCACGCGCGGCGCCACTCCCCTGGAGGGCACCTTCGACCACGGCGAGGAGGGATACGGCCTGTGGCTGGACCCCGCCATCCAGGACAACCCGATCTACGCCGAGCACTGGGCCGGCCATCGCCCCGTCGAGGTAGTGGTCGAGGAGGATCAGATCGTCATCCGCCGCGTCGGCGCGGACGACTGACCAGGTCTAGTCCGCAGCGACCTGGCGACCCCCGGCGTAGTCGGCCGCCTCGCGCAGGTAGCACCCGAAGGCGGCGTCCACGACGATGCCTGAATCCCATGCCCACGGGTGGGCCGGGGCAGTGTCCATCGCCAGCTGCAGACACCACGAGGTGCCGCCCTCGTAAAACTCTGCGAGCTCCTCCACCGAGAACCTGCCGCCCAGGCGCCGGCGCAGCTCCGCCACCAGCGTGTCCACCACCCGCTCCAGCAGCAGCAAGCGCTCCGGGGGAGCCTGCTCGAGGCGGCGCTGGCCTTGGCGCCACTGTTGGATCGCGTTCTCAAAGCCCGGCACGGGCCGCGAGGGTAGCAGCGCCCCGCAGACGTCCCCTGCGCAGGCCCCGGGGCTGACGGGCGCGAACCCAGCACACGGGCCAAGCCTCAGTTGGAAGGCAGTCCCGTTATCACGTAAGTCTGTTCGCCCGGCCGGATCATGCCAAGGCGGCGGGCCTGCGGCACAAGTGTCGCCGGATTGGTGAGGGAGTGATGCTGGGCCTCCAGCGTGGCGTGCTGGTGCTCCAGCACCGCCAGCTGGGCGCTGTCCCCCCGCGCCTCTTTCCAGGTCGACACCAGCGAGACGCCGGCGCTCAGGTAGAGGTACAGCAGCGCTCCCAGCACGCACAACATCGCCATCCGGCCCAGGCGGTCCCAGCGCACGCGCGTGGTCGATCGCATCCTTCTCGCATTCGCCCCCGAGGAGGAAGCTCCTGCTCAGCTACGGAAAACGGAGCGCCCAGGGAACTCGGCGTCGGCACCCAACTGCTCCTCGATGCGCAGCAGCTGGTTGTACTTGGCGGTGCGATCCGAGCGCGAGGGGGCGCCGGTCTTGATCTGCCCGCACCCCGTGGCCACCGCCAGGTCGGCGATCGTCACGTCCTCGGTCTCGCCCGAGCGGTGACTCATCACCGCCGTGTAGCCGGCCTCGCGCGCCAACGCGATCGCCGCGAGGGTCTCGGTGAGGGTGCCGATCTGGTTGACCTTGACGAGGATCGAGTTGGCAACCCCCAGCTCGATGCCCCGTTGCAGACGCTCGGTGTTGGTGACGAACACGTCGTCCCCCACCAGCTGCAGATGCTCTCCGACCCGCTCGGTCAGCGTCTGCCAGCCCTCCCAGTCCTCCTCTGCCATGCCGTCCTCGAGCGAGACGATCGGGTAGCGCCCCGCCAGCGTGGCCCAGTAGTCGGCCAGCTCGGCCGCGCTCAGCGTGCGGTCCTCGTGCTCCAGAACGTAGGCGCCGTCGCGATAGAGTTCGCTGGTGGCGGGGTCCAGCGCGATCGCCACATCCGTGCCGGGTTGATAACCGGCCGCTTCGATGCCGAGCACCAGCATCTGCAGCGCCTCCTCGTTGGAGGCGAGGTTGGGCGCGAAGCCACCCTCGTCGCCCCCCGCCGTGGAGAGCCCGCGCTGGTGCAGTGTGGCCTTCAGTGTGTGGAACACCTCGACACCCATGCGCAGGCACTCCGAGAAGCTCTCGGCGCCGCAGGGCACCACCATGAACTCCTGGAAGTCCACGCTGTTGTCGGCGTGGGCGCCGCCGTTGAGCACGTTCATCATCGGCACCGGCAGCACCCGGGCGGCCTCCCCGCCGAGGTAGCGCCACAGCGGCAGGCCCTCCTCGGCGGCCTGGGCGTGCGCCGCGGCGAGCGATACGCCGAGGATCGCGTTGGCACCGAGGCGCGACTTCTTGGGCGTGCCGTCGAGCTCGATCAACGCCTTGTCGAGCGCGCCCTGGTCACCGGCCTCGAGGCCACGCACCGCGGCGGCGATCTCACCGTTGACACTGGCCACCGCGCGGCTCACGCCCTTCCCGTTCCAGCGCTCCCCGCCATCGCGCAGCTCGGTCGCCTCGAACTCTCCCGTGGAGGCCCCAGAGGGAATCGCGGCGTGGCCGCGCGCGCCGGAGCGCAGGGCGATCTCCACCTCGACCGTCGGGTTGCCCCGGCTGTCGAGGATCTGGCGGGCGTGGACTCTGTCGATCTGGCTCAAGGCTACCCGGCGGGTGTGGGGGCCGGGGTACTGGCCGTGGTCTTCGGCGTCTTGTACTGCTGGCAGCGCTGCATCACGAAGCCCGAGCGGCATTCGGTGCGCGACTTCCACTTCTTTTCGAATTCCTTGACAAACGCGGTGAACGCTGTCTGCTGCTGGGTGGAGGCGAGCTGAGTTTTGATCGTTTCTTTCACCTGCGCGAGGCTCTGCTGGGTGGGCGCGTGGACTGCCTTGACTTCGTAGATGTAGTAGCCAAACGGCGTCTTCACCGGGCCCCCGAGCACACCGGGCTTGGCGGCGAACACCGCTTCGCTCAGCGCCTTCTGCTCCTGGCCCTTGACGACGCCTTTGACTTCGCCTCCAGCGGCCTTGCTGGTCGGGTCGATCGACTTGCTCTTGGCGACACTCGCGAAACTCTTGCCCGATTCGATTTCCTTCTTCGCCTGCGCAGCCTCAGCTTCGGTCTTCGTCAAGATGATCCGCAGATCACGCGATTCCGGCTTGCCGTACTGAGACTT
>JBEKYV010000071.1:0-11125 GCA_049510515.1 Solirubrobacteraceae bacterium
GTCGCGCAGGCGTTTGAGGAGCTCGGTGCGGATCAGAGCCAGGGTCTCGACGGCGGGTGCCGCGAGGTGACGGCGGTTGAGCGTGTACAGCGATGCGGGCGGCACCTCCTGCCGAAAAACGATCCCCTGGCTTACCAGCCGGTTGAGCGCCTTGGCGACCGCGGCCACCGAACCGCGTCGCGCGAGCCTTGCGACGCGGCGACCCGTGAGGGGCTGGGTCGTTCCGGCGAGGACTACCAAGACGTCTCCCTCCACGGTCGGGGCTACGGCGCTGTACGCACGAGACACGTTCACATTGTCCATAATACCATACGTTCGTCTTGAAAAAGATACATCTATCTTGAAGGAAAGACAATTGGGCTGTTTAGGCGCCATCCTCGATGCCGTAGCGCTCCCACAGCCGCGGCCGCTCCCGCAGCCACGCGGCCGTGCGGGCGAGGCCGTCGCCGAGGCCGGTGGTTGCCCTCCAGTCGAGCAGCTCGCGCGCGGCGCGCGGGTCGGAGACCCACACGTCGGTGTCCCACCCGCGCTGGCCCATCGTGCCCCATTGCGGCTGCACCGCCACCCCCAGCGCGGCGCGCGCCATCTCGACGAGTTCCTCCAGACGCGTCTGGACCCCCGAGCCGATGTTCAGCGTCGCGCCGGGACCGCCGGGCGCGCCTCGCTCCGCCGCGCGCAGCAGCGCCTCGCAGCAGTCCTCCACGTACACGAAGTCGCGCGCCGTCTCCGGACCCACCAGCGGCGGGAGACCGCCGCGCGTCGCCTCTCCCACCAGCGCCGGCACCAGTCGGCCCGGCTCCTCCCACGGCCCGTAGATCGAGTACAGGCGCAGCGTCACCGCCGGCAGCCCCTGCGCGGCGGCGAGCGCCGTGAGGTGGGTGGCGGTGGCCTTCGTGACGGCGTAGTGGCTGTTGGGCTCCAACCACTCGTCCTCGCGCGGGGCATGCGCCTTCAGGCCGTACTCCGAGGAGGAGCCGGCGTTGACGAACGCAATTACCTCGGCATCGCGCGCGGCCTCCAGCAGCGCCGCGGTGGCGGCGACGTTCACCGCGATCATCTGCGCCAGGTCCTGCTGCCAGGAGTAGGCGCCGTGCGCGGCCAGGTGGAATACCCACTGCGGCTCGGTGGTCGCGACGACCCGCTCGATCGCCGCGGTGTCGCAGAGGTCGAGCTCGAGCACGCGCACCTCGCTCGCGACCTCCTCCAGCCGCCACGCCGCCTCGCGGGAGCGCGTGAGCGCCACGGGCTCGTGCCCGGCGGCGGCCAGGTGCCGCACGAGGTTGGCGCCAAGAAAGCCAGCGGCGCCTGTCACGAGCGCCCTCACCGCAGCTGCACCGGGCCTTTGCCGAGGCCAGCGGCGCCTGTGAGGAGCGCTCTCACCGCGTCGATCAACCCGGCTTGCGCGCGATCAGGCAGAGGTTGCCGAGGGGCACGGTTACGCGGATGCGGCCCGCCGGACCCGCCCGCATCGCCCCCAGCAGCCGTGGCTTCAATCCCGAGGGCAGCGGGAGGAGCTGCGTGAGGTAGGCAAGGCTGTAGGTGTTGCGCACGCTGCGCACCCGCGCGTCGACGAAGCCCGCCTTGGCGAATAGGCGTCGCATCGTCGCCGGCGAGTACAGGTAGGTGTGCTCGATGTCGACGATCGGGCTGCGCTCGCCGAGCAGCCGCGCCGACCAGGCGCTGACGTTGTGGTTGAGCGCGAGGATCTGCCCGCCCGGGCGCAGCGCCGCGAGGCACTCCTCGAGCAGCTCGACCGGGCGTGAGATGTGGTCGAGCACCTGGAAGAGGCACACGGCGTCGAAGCTCTCCGGGGCGAACACCCCCGCGCGCATCACGTCCTGCACGATCGCGCCGTCGAGCTCGGGCGGGGCCTTTGCGACCGCGTCGGCGCTCGGCTCCACGCCGCGCACTTCGCGCCAGCCCTGCCGCCGCGCCTGCTGGAGGAAGAAGCCGTTCCCGCAGCCGATCTCAAGCAGCGCCTCGCGTCGCGGCGCGCGCTGCTCCAACCAGCCGAGCGCGCGGCCGTAGGTCGCCTGGATCGACTCGACCTCCTCGCCGTAGTCGAAGCTGCTGGACGCATACAGCGCCGCCAGCAGCTCCTCGTCGGCGACCGGGTCCGAGCGCACGAGGCCGCAGCTGTCGCAGACAACCATCCGGTAGTGCACGCGGTCGGGCAGGCGCCGCGCCGAGAAGACGCGCGCGTTGAACGCCTCGGGGTCGAACGTCGCCCGCCAGCGCTCGGTGGCGTTGCCCACGCTCTCGCAGATCGCGCAGCGGGTGGCAAGCATCTCGGGCAGCTTCGTGTCGAGCGCCTCGTTCATTTGATGGGAGGATTGAGCACGCTCTCGACCAGATAAGGCGGGCGGTGCTTGCTCTCCTCGTAGATGTGCGCCACGTAGGAGCCGATGATCGCCAGGCACAGCAATTGGATGCCGCCGATGAACAGCATGCCGACGATCAGCGTGGTGAAGCCCTTGGGCGCGAGGCTGGGATCGGTGAAGTGCAGGACGAGCTGCGCCACCAGCGCGAGAAACGACACAGCCACTGTGGCCAGCGCCAGCCAGGCAATCAGGTCGAGCGGCACGTAGGAGAAGGAGACGATCGCGCGGCGCGCCCACCCGATGTTCTTGACCAGCGAGTTGGTGGTTTTGCCGAACATGCGCTCCGGGCGCACATACGGCACCCCCACCTGGCGGTAGCCGACCCACGCGCGCAGCCCTCTGATGAAGCGGTGGGACTCGGGCAGGCTGTTCAAGGCGTCGACCACGCGGCGGTCGAGCAACCCGAAGTCGCCGGCGTCGAGCGGGATGCTCAGGTAGGAGAGCCGCCTGAAGAGGCGGTAGAAGAGCTTGTAGGCGCGGCGCATGAACGCCGTCGTCTCGCGCTCGACGCGCACGCCGTAGACGATGTCGAACCCCTCCCGCCACTGCTCCACGAACTGCGGGATGATCTCGGGCGGGTCCTGCAGGTCGCCGTCGAGCAGCACCACCGCGTCTCCGGTGGCGATCTGCATGCCGCTGGTGAACGCGCTCTGCGAGCCGAAGGCCCGCGTGTGGTTGATGACTACCACTTTCGGGTCGCGGCCGGCGAGCTCGGTGAGCACCTCGCGCGCGTTGTCGGGGCTGCCGTCGTTGACGAAGATGATCTCGTAGTCGGCGCCGATCTCGGCGAACATCGCGCAAAGGCGCTCGTGCATGATCGGCACCGCAGGGGCGTCGCGATAGCAGGCGATGACCGCGCTGATCTTCACGCGGTCACGCCGTGGCGGTGTCGAGCGCTGCCTGCACTGTGGCAGCGAGCCGCCGCGCCGAGAGCCCGAAGCGGTCCTCGAGGAACCGCTGGCTGCCGGTGAGACCTCGCGGCGTGGCGTCGACGCCGGCCCGGATCAGGCGGCAGCCAAGGCCGCGCTCGGCGATCGTCTCCGCCACCAGCGAGCCGAGCCCGCCGTTCAGGTAGTGAGCCTCCACCGAGATCGCAAGCGACACGCCGCCCAGCAGCTCGGCGAGATCCTCGGTGGGCGAAGGATTGAACGTCGAGACGACCGCCACGGTTGCGCCGACGCCGTCTTCGGCGAGCATCTCCGCCGCGAGTTGCGCCTCGCGGGCGATCGAGCCGATTGCGATCAGCGCCACATCCGCGCCGTCGCCGATCAGCTCCGCGCGGCCGGGCGCAAAACGACCGTTCAGGCCGGGCACCGGCGTGCCCTGCTTGGCGACCCGGAAGTAGATCGGCCCCTCGTGGTCCTTCGTGGCCTGCACGGCCGCGCGCGCCTGGGCGCTTTCGGCCGGGGCCACCACCGTCAGGTCGGGCTGTGCGCGCATCAACGCGTAGTCCTCCAGCGCGAAGTGCGTGATCCCGTTGTGGCCGTAGTCGAATCCTCCCCCGACGCCGACGATGCGCACCGGCAGGTTGTGCAGCACCGGGCCGTTGCGCACGAATTCGTACGGGCGCATCGTCGCGAACGTGGCGATCGAGTAGACGAACGGCACGTAACCCGCCTCCGCTAAGCCGGTCGCGATCCCGACCATGTTCTGCTCCGCCACGCCGACGTTGAAGAAGCGCTCGGGGAAGCGGTTGGAGAAGACGTCAAGCACGAGGTAGCCGAGGTCGCCGGTCAGCAATACCACGCGCTCGTCGGTTGCCGCCAGCTCGGCCAGCTCCGCGATGAAGTCGTCTCTCATACGGCCGCGCCCCGCGGCTCAGCGATGAAGTCGTGCCTCATACGACCGCGCCCTGCAGCTCGGACAGTGCCTGGTGGTACTGCTCGTCGGTCATCGGCAGGTAGTGCCAGTCGATCACATTTTGCATGAAGCTGACGCCCTTGCCGAACGTGGTGCGGGCGACGATGAGGTGGGGCGCTCCGGTAGCAAAGTCCAGATCCTGGATTGTAGTCTGCATCGCGGACGTGTCGTGCCCGTCGAGCTCGTGCACCTCCCAGCCAAATGCCTCCCACCGCCGGGCCGGCGCGTCGAGGCCGAGCACATCCTTGGTGTAGCCCATCGCCTGCTGCCCGTTGAGGTCGAGAATCACAACCAGGTTGGCGAGGCGGTGGTGGGCGGCGAACATGACCGCCTCCCACACCGACCCCTCGTTGAGCTCCGCATCGCTCATCACGACGAACACGCGGCGCAGCGATTCCTCCAGGCGCGCCGCCAGCGCCGACCCAACGGCGATCGGCAGCCCATGGCCCAACGAGCCCGTGCAGAAGTCCACTCCGTCCAGCTCGTGCTCGGGATGCACGCCCAGCAGCGTGCCATCGGTGCAGTAGCTGCCGGTCGTCCCGGCGGGCAGGCGCCCGGTCAATTCAAGTGCCGCGTAGAGGGCCAGCGAGGCATGGCCCTTCGACAGCACGAGGCGGTCGCGCTGGGAGTGGGCCGCGGGCGGCTCGAGCACGCCGCCGTAGAGCGCGGCGAGGATGTCGGCGATCGACAGCGCCGAGCCGATGTGTCCCACGTTGGCACGCTTGGACTGCTCGATCACGGTGCGACGGATCCCGTCGGCGAGGGTCGTGGTGCTGTCGATGTCGATCACTGCTTCCAGGAGGGTGGCGGGGCCTCCTCGCCATACTACGTTAAGCCCGTGACACGCCCCCCGCAAACGCCGAGCGCCCCCGATCCAAGCGCGCCGCGGGCGTGGAGCGCGCGCCTGCGAGATTCCGGCGTGCTCCGCCAGGGCATTCGCTACGTTCTCGCCGGCAGCACCGTGACCATCGTGTATCTGGGCACCACAACGGTGCTGGCGAGCGTGGTGGGACTGCCCTTTCAGGTCGCGCTGATCATCGGCGCCTGTGTCGGGCTGTCGGTTCACTTCACGCTGCAGCGGTTCTTCGTGTGGGCTCATCACGAGGAGTACGCCCTGCCGCTCAACCATCAGGCAGCCCGCTACCTCGCGGTGGCCGGCGCTCAGTACGGGCTCACCGCGGCATCGACCCTGATCCTGCCCGCGGCGCTCGGCCTGCCGGTCGAGGTCGTATACCTCGCAACCGTCGCGATCCTGGTTTCAGGGAACTTCCTGATCTTCCGCAACACGGTTTTTCACCCCAAGGCTCCGGCATAAGGGTGCCGCGCGTTGTAATGCAGCAAAAACGCTCCAACCAAAACGAACGGCACGAAGTTGACCGCGTGCAGCACCAGCGCGAACGGGAGAATTGTGGACTTCGGCAGGCCGTACGCTTTCAACGCGAGGATCGCCGCTCCCTCGAACACGCCGAGCGCCGCGGGGGGCGATGGCAGGATCATGCTCAGGCCGACGGCCACCGCGACCAGCACTCCGCAGGCGAACGGCAGCTGCAGGTGGAAGGCGACGGAGACGAAGTAGGCACACAGCGCGGTGAGCATCCACGCGAGGATCGTCCACAGGAAGGCCTCGATCGCTACCCGCCGGTTGCGCAGGCCGCTGAGCCCGTGCACCAGCTCGTCGAGCGTTCGCTCCAGGCGCGCTCCGGAGAACAGCGGCAGCCGGCCGAGCGGGCGCAGCAGCCAGCGCAGCGGGCGCTCGCCGTAGACGACCAGCACCACGACAGCGCTCGCGACCGCCAGCGCGAGCACGAGCGCCGCGATCGCGGCCGCTTTGAACCAGCTGACGGGCGGCAGCCACGGCTGCACCACGAAGAAGATCGCGAGGATCGCGATCAGGTCGTACAGGCGCTCCACCACAATCGTCCCCACCGTCTCCACCGGCGGCGCGGAGCTGCGCCGCGTGAGCACCACCACACGCGCCACTTCGCCCGCGCGCGCGGGCATGATGTTGTTGTAGAAGTAGCCGATCATCGTCGCGTTCAGCGTCGTCCCGGCCGGGGGGCGCCGACCGGGGGCGAACAGCGAGCGCCAGCGCAGCGCCCGCGCCACGTCGCCCACGCCGAACGCGATCAGCGCCGGCACCAGCCACCACCAGTCGCAGCTGCGCAGCGCCCGCCAAACCGCGTGGAAGTCGATGCCGCTGAGCGCGATGTAGGAGAAGACGACCGTGACCGCCACGGTCGCCACGTTGAGCAGCAGATGCGAGCGGCGGCGTTTCCGCCTCAGGCCGGTGGGACGGCCGGCGACCGCATCCACCTGGAGATTGGGGGCCCCGCGCTCGCGCTCCTCCAGCAGCATCCCGCCGGACGTTAGCCGATGGCACGCCCGCCGACCACTTCACAAAATGAAGGGTTGGGGTCCCAAAAAAACACATACAACCCCCGACGCCGAGGACGCCGGGCCACTAGCCTTCCAAGCATGTCCGCTCAGCCCGAGCCCACGCCGTCGCGCCCCGCCGAGACCGCCGCGCCGCCCGCCAGCGAGGCCGCCCCGCCGAGCCCGACCGTGCTCGCACGCGGTCCGTGGCCGCTGGAGCGGGTGACGGCAAGCTGGAGCGAGGAGTGCTTCGAGCCCTCCCCCGCGCACGCCAAGGAGGCCGACGCCGCGATCACCGCCCTGCAGGAGCGGGGCTCCCCCAGCCACGACGGGATCGCGGGACGGCTGGTCGGCTACAAGGAGTCAGACGGGGGGATCGAGATCGAGATCCAGCCCGTGCGCTGGGCGCTCCGCCTGGTCGGCGGCGACGCCTCCTGCAGCATGGCCGCGCTGTGCGTCACCCGCGACGCCGAGGGCCGCTGGCTGGCGGGGCGCCGCGCGCCGTGGGTCGCCTCGTGGGCCGGGCGCTGGGCGCTCGGCGCCGGCGGCGCGGTGGACCTCGGCGAGAGCCCCGCCAACACGCTGGTGCGCGAGCTCGAGGAGGAGTGGTCGGTGAAGCCCGCGCGCGCTCAGGCCGAGGCACTGATCGCGCTGCCCCACAAGATGGTGATGTTCGTCGGGCAGGCATGGCTGGCGGAGGGCGCCGAGGTGACACCCGACCACGAGCACGACGCCTTCGCCTGGTGGCCGGCGGAGATCGACGAGTGGCCGGCCGAGGCCGGAGAGGCCCTGCCGGTGGTGGCGCGCTGGCTGACGGCGTGACGCGCGCGTCGGAGCTCGGTGACCCACCCGTCGGGGCGCCCGCGGCGACGAGGCTCCCGCCACCTGCCGCCCATCCGCAAGTGTTCACCCGCCTGAAGTGGACCTCGTTCACACACTCATGCATCTACACCGCGCTGCTGATCTGCGCCTTCGCGATCGGCAAGCCGCAGCCGGAGACATTCATCCTCGGGCTCACCCACGGGCTGCTGTGGATCGGCATGTCGATCGCCTGCATAGTCTGTGTGCGCCTACGGATCGTCCCTTTGCGGCTGGCAACCGCGGTCGCTGTGCTCGGCGGCATCGGCCCCTTTTTCGGCAGCTTCGAGTTCATGCGCGAGACGCGCCGACGTGAGGCGGTCCGCCCACCCGTCGCGCTAGAGTGAGTCCAGGTATGGCGGCATCCGCGACGACTGGCAAGACGATCGACGTCGTGACCCCTGCCGCGGGCGAGTCGGTTACCGAGGGAACAATCCTCGAATGGCGCGTCAAGGTGGGCGATGCGATCAAGCTCGACGACACGATCGTCGAGATATCGACCGACAAGGTGGACGTGGAGCTGCCCTCGCCGGCAAGCGGAACGGTGAGCGAGATCCTCGCGCAGGAGGGCGACACCGTCACCGTCGGCCAGGTGATTGCCCGCATCGCCGTGAGTGACGGCGCGCCCTCTGAGGATGGTGGGTCGGGAGGCAACGGCCAACCACCGACAGCCAACGGCTCTCCATCTCCAAGTGCTCCCGCCACCCCCGTGGCTGCACGCGCCGCGGCGGTCGAGGGCGTGGATCTCACAACTGTCTCCGGCACTGGCCCCGCCGGCCGCATCGTCAAGGCCGACGTGCTCGATGCCGCTGCTGGCAATGGCGCGGCGACGGCGGTGAGCGGGACTGCCGACGCAGCGACTGCCGGGGGCGCGCGGGCAGATGGAGCAGCGGCACCGGCGGGCGCCGAATTGATGAAGGGCGGCGCGGCGGCGCTGGCCCGCTACATGGAGCAGTCGCGCTCGATCCCGACCGCCACCAGCTTCCGCACGCTCACCGTCACCGCGCTCGACGCGCGCCGGCGCGAGCTGAAGGCGGCGGGGCGCAAGGTGTCGTTCACCCACCTGATCGCCTACGCGATCGCGCGCGCGGCGCAGGACATGCCGGTGATGGCACACCACTTCGCCGAGATCGACGGCAAACCGCACCGCGTCACCGACGGCCAGGTGAATCTCGGCCTCGCCGTGGACGTGGAGAAGAAGGACGGCAGCCGCACTTTGATGGTGCCGGTGATCGCCAACGCCGCCCACCTCTCCTTCGAGCGCTTCCTCGCCGCCTACGACGCGCTGGTGGAGAAGGCGCGCACCAACACGCTCACCGCGGACGACCTGAAAGGCGCCAACATCACCCTGACCAACCCCGGTGGCCTCGGCACCGTCGCCTCGGTGCCGCGCTTGATGTACGGCCAGGGCACGATCGTCGCGACCGGCTCGATCGGCTACCCGCCCGGGCTCGGCAACATCGGCGCGATGATCGGCGCGGAGAAGGTGATGACGATGACCTCCACCTACGACCACCGCGTGATCCAGGGGGCGGAGTCGGGGCGCTTTCTCGCACGAATCGAGGGGTACCTGCAGGGGGAGGACGGCTTCTACGAAGGCGTGTTCGCCTCACTCGGCGTCGACCTCGGCCCCGCGCCGGCGGTGCCCGCGCCCGCCGCGGCCGCAGCCGCCGCGGCAACCACGGTCGAGGAGGCGCGACGCGCCGGCACGCCACGCGCGGCGCCCGACGAAGAGCTGCTGCAGGCGGTGCAGTCTGCCACCGCGCTGCTGAAGGCGTTCCGCACCCACGGCCACCTCGCCGCGCGCCTCGATCCGCTGGGGGTCGAGCCCGAGGGCGACCCCGCCCTTGACCCCGAGCCGCTGGGCCTGACGCCCGAGCTGATGGCGCAGATCCCCGCGAAAATCCTGCGCATGTGGGTGCCGGGGGCGACGCTCGCCGACGCGCTGCCCCACCTACGCGAGACCTACTGCGGCACGATCGCCTATGAGATCGAGCACATCTCCTCACACAAACAGCGCGTGTGGCTGCGCGAGAAGATCGAGTCGGGCACCTTCAGGCAGCCGCTGACCGCCGACGAGCAGCGGACGCTGCTGAAGCGCCTGATCGAGGTGGATGCGCTGGAGCGCTTCATGCACAAGGCCTACCTCGGTCAGCACCAGTTCTCGATCGAGGGCCTCGACGTGACCGTGCCGATGCTCGACGAGCTGATCCAGCTGGCGGCGGCGCACGGCGGCAGAGAGGTCGTGGTGGGGATGGCCCATCGCGGCCGCCTCAACGTGCTGGCGCACAACCTTGGCCGGCCTTACGACACGATCTTCGCCGAGTTCGAGGGGGCCTCGACGCTGGAGGCCGTGACCACGATCCCGCAGGGAGGGACCGGCGACGTCAAGTACCACCACGGCACGCACGGCTCCTACAAGCTGCCCGACGGCGAGACGATCCAGGTCAACCTCGAGTCAAACCCCTCCCACCTCGAGTACGTCTCCGCCGTGGTGGAGGGCGCCACGCGCGCCGCCCAAACCACCCGCCAAGGCCCCCACGCCCACCAGGACACCGACGCCGCCGTGCCGATCGCGATCCACGGCGACGCCTCGTTCCCCGCGCAGGGCGTGGTCGCCGAGACGCTCAACCTGCAGGCGCTCGACGGCTACAAGGTGGGCGGCACCGTGCACATCATCACCAACAACCAGATCGGCTTCACCACCGACCCCGACGACGCGCGCTCCACGCGCTGGGCGTCCGACCTGGCGAAGGGCTTCGACGTGCCGATCATCCACGTCAACGCCGACGACGTGCCGGCCTGCATGAGCGCCGTGCGCCTCGCCTTCGCCTTCCGCAAGGAATTCGGCCACGACGTGCTGATCGACCTGATCGGGTATCGCCGCTTCGGCCACAACGAGTCCGACGAGCCCGCCTACACGCAGCCGGAGATGTACGCGAAGATCAAGGGCCACAAGCGGGTGGCGGAACTGTGGGGCGAGCGCCTCACCGCCGAAGGGGTGGTCACCAAGGAGCAGATCGACCAGCTGGCGCAGGGGGTGTGGGACAACCTCACGACGCTCCACCAGCGCCTGAAGGCAAAGATCGCCGCCGCCGCCGAGCATGGGTCGGCGAGCAGCGGCACCGGCGAATACCAGCTCGACCGCTCGCCCTCCCCCGAAGTGCAGACCGCCGTGCCGGCCGATCGCCTGCGCGAGCTGGGCAACCAGCTGCTGCGCACCCCCGAGGGCTTCACCGTGCACCCCAAGCTCGTCAAACAGCTGGAGCGCCGCAGGGCCGCCCTGCAGGAGAATGGAGGAGGAGGGGGAGGTGCTGTTACCGGCGGCGACGCCGCGGGTGCAGGTGCCGGTGGGGACGCGCGAGCAGCCGCGGGGGCTGTTGGCGGCGGGGACGCCGCGGGTGCGACGGCCACCGACCACCCCCGTCTCGATTGGGCCCACGCCGAGGCACTCGCGTTCGCCTCGCTGCTGACCGACGGCACCCCCGTGCGGCTGACCGGCCAGGACACCGAGCGGGGCACGTTCAGCCAGCGCCACATGGTGCTGCACGACGCCAAGACGGGGCAGACGTTCTGCCCGATCCAGAGCCTCCCCGAAGCGCTCGCTCCATTCGAGCTGCACAACAGCCCGCTCTCGGAGCTGGCGTGCATGG
>JBEKYV010000072.1:0-11064 GCA_049510515.1 Solirubrobacteraceae bacterium
GGTCTCGATTTCATTGATCCCCGCCAGCACCTGCCAGGGCACGTCGTACTGGAAGGCAGCGGCCTGATACACCGGGAGCAGGAAGAGCGGGATGCGGTAGAAGTCGAGCGCCTGCGCCGACACGCTCGAGCCGGTGAGCAGCGTTGCCAGCGCACCCGCTTCTTCGCCGGCCGTCTGCGGCGCCGGCGCGACGCCGTTGGGAGTGCCGGCAGGGACGGTGGTGGGTCCACCCTTGCCGGCACCTTCGCCGTTGCCGTTGGAGCCTTCTTCCCTGCCTGCGCCACTGCCCGTGCCGGCTTCGCCCTTGCCGGAGCCGGTGACGCTCGCACCGTGGCGGCGGCCGGGGGTGGTTTGCTGGCTGCGCTGCACCACCACCGTCGGGGTCGCCGCTTCGCCCGCCGCCGGCGCGGCTGCCGTGGGAGCCGGCGAGGTGCTCGACGGCGGCGGAGTGGCGGGAGCGGTTGAGCTCGTGCTGGAGCCCGTGGCGCTGGTGGTGCTCGTTTCGCCGGCGTCGCTTCCGCTGGTTGCGCTGGCGCCGCTGTCCGACCCTCCCGCGGGCGTCGGAGCCGGCGCCTGGGGAGTCGTTTCGGTGACCGCCGGCGTCTGGTCTTCGGAGGTGGTCGTGCCGGGCTGCCCTTCAGCGGCGAGCGCCCCGCCGGCAAGCGGTCCACCGAAGCCGGCGGCACTGAGACCGCCGCCGGCAAGCATCGAGAGCATGGCGCGCCGCGCCCAGCGGTGCGGGGCGCTCATCCGCGGCCTCCGCGGGCGCCGATCATCGGTGGCGTGGGCTGGTTGTCGTCTCGCATATGCAGGCCAAGGCGGGGCCGCGATCGCTGAACCAACCACCCTGACTAGGGTTCATATCGGCAGCCAAGCACTCTGCGGTAAAGGATTTGTAATCTCCCTCGCACCCAAGGCTACGAGAGGAGCGGAGCATGGCGCGCAGATTCCTCATGGTGGAGGCCAAGACCGCTGCACTGTACATACCCTTGAGGCGGAGCCCCGCTGCTGGCCGGATTGCCCCCCACCCAGGCGCAGGATCCGTTGCAGATGCGCTCCATTCCGCGGCTTCCCGGGTTGAAGAGGTTGAGAACGTCCCCCGAAGCCCGGCAAGCCCTTTCAAAGCGGCACGCCACTTTTTGAAAGACATTCGCAGAGATATCTCGACTTTCGTGATCTCGAGAGAGGTATGCAATGCTCCGCAATCTGATCATGTCCAAAGCCAGAGCGCTCACAGCGATCGCGGTCCTGTGCGTCTGCCTGATCGCCGCCGGCGCGGCGTGGGCGGCGGAGACGCTCGAAGTGACCGCCAGCTTCTCCCCCGACAAGCTGGGCGCACCCACCAACGTCCACGGCACCGCCACGATCGGCTCGACCAGCGGACCGCTGCCGTCGCCGATCACCGAAGCGACGGTGATGGGACCGGCGGGCCTCACCGTGGACACCAAGGGCGTGGGCATCTGCAACCCGGTAAAGCTCGAACAGACGCTCGAAACGAGCGTCTGTCCCAAGGACTCCAAAGCCGGTTTCGGCGGCGGCATGGGCGCCTACGAAATCTCCCACGAAGTGAACGAAGAGCCGTTCACGCTCAACTTCTACCGCGGCCCCAACGAAGACGGGCACCTCGTGATCCTCGCCTACCTCAACGCGGTGTCGCCGGTGTCGGTGCAGCTGGTGCTCAAAGCACAGGTCGTCAACGAGCCCAAGCCCTACGGGTTGGGCTTCAGCTTCAAGGTGCCGCCGATCGAAACGCTCCCCGGGGCCTCCAACGCCACCGCGAAGAGCATCTACATCACGCTCGGCGCCCCCAACGCCGCCTACTACGAGAAGGTGGGCGGCAAGCGCAAGCTGGTGCACGTCAAGGGCATCGTCGTCCCCAAGACCTGCCCCAAGGGAGGCTTCCCATACGAGACTCAGTTCGTCTTCGAGGACGGCACGACCAACACGGTCAAGCACACGATTCCCTGCCCGGCCAAGTAGAGGTAGCGGGATGTTTGTTCCGGCACCGCCACCACCCCTACCCGAAGCGACGACGGCCGCGATCCACGCGTCGTTCTCCCCCGACAGACTGGGCGCCAAGGCGGCCTTCACGTTCGCTGTCCACTTCGACGGCGGTGTGCTCGATGTGCCCTCGCCGGTGCGCAGGGCGGTGGTGCACTTCCCCGCGGGGCTGGCGCTCGACGTGCCGAAGCTTGAGAGCTGCTCGAAGGCGCGGCTGCAGGCGCGCGGCCCGCGCGGCTGTCCGGCGCAGTCGGTGATCGGCACGGGGCATGCCCTGGCTGACGTCCACGTGGGCTCCTCGGTGGAAAGCGAGGAGGCCGCGATCTCGGTGTTCGTGGGTCCGCCACAGGGGTCCAACCCAACGATCGAGATCCTCGGGATGGGCTACTCGCCGCTGGAAGAGCGAGTGGTGATCACCGCCACGGCGCTGCCGGACAACCCGCCGTACGGCGAAAAGCTCGTGATGTCGGTCCCGGCGATCCCGACGATCCCCCTGGAGCCCAACGCTTCGGAGGTCTCCTTCACCGTGACGGTCGGCGGGAAGGCCGCCAAGCGCCACCACAATCCCAACACGGTCCTGCTGCCCACCAGCTGCCCCACCGGTGGCTTCCCGTTTGCGGCTGAATTCACTTACGAAAACGGCTCGACCACTACCAGCACCGCGACGGTTCCCTGCCCGTAGGACTGCCCGCGACGACATCTGCCGGCGGTTCTGTACGATTGAGCCATGGAAGCGATTCTCTCGATCCTGCAGGTGATCATCGCGGTGGTGTTGATCTTCCTGGTGCTGATGCACTCGGGGAAAGACGCCGGGCTATCCGGCGCCTTCGGGGTCGGCACCGGCCAGGGCCCGTTGGGGGGAGGCTCACTCGTGGAGCGCAACCTCAACCGCTGGACTGTCTTCTTCGCGATCCTGTTCGTCGGAAACACCATCCTCCTGCTCAGGAAGCCCTGGTAGCAACCCCGCCCGCCCGTTCGGCCGGCCGGAGGTCGGTGAGCCGGAGTCGGATGCATCGGTGGGGTCGGAGGCATCGGCCGATGGCTCGGGCTCGAGCTGGTTGAGGATCTCCAGTGCCTCCGCGCGCAGGGTGGCGTTGGTGGCTTCGTAGTCCTCGCGCGAGAGCTTGCCGGTCGCGAGGTCGAGCTCCAGGTCGCGCAGCTCGCGGTACTTGACTTCGCGGGCGAGCTCCAGCGACACCGGCCGCGCGATGCGGCGGCGCAGCGCCCCCGGTGAGGGCGAGAGTGCCAGCAGGCCCCCGGCGAAGACGATCAGGCCTCCCAGCCAGATCCACATGATCAGCGGCGAGACCTCCAGGCGGAACTGCGCCGGCGGCGGGTGCTTGAGGTATTCGTGGGCGAGGAAGTCGATCACGAACAGGCCCTCGTCGGGGCGCGAGAAGGGGATCGTCTTGTTGCCGACTTCGATGATGTGCTTCAGCTTGGGGGTTTCGAGTTCGGGCTGGATCGCGCTCCAGATGTCGCGCGTGAGGGAGGCATCGATGCCGACGCTGCTGACCGGCTGCCCCCCGATCAGGTGCCCCACAGAGCCCTGCGATTCTTCCTGGGATTCGTAGAAGTCCTCGCTGGGGCGCAGCGTGGTGACGTAGCGACCATCCTTGGTCACCCGCAGCACGGCGCCGACGTTGAGTGTGGAGCCCGTGTGGGTGGGGTCGTCGTGAGGCGTGAGAGCGGCGGTGGGCCGCACGTAGTGCATCGTGTAGGCGCCCACGCGCGTGGACTGCCCGGGTGAGAGCGAGAGCTGGGAGACATGCTGGAAGGAGGAGGAGGCGGCGACGCCGACGAACAGCACCGCCATCCCCACGTGCACGATGTAGCCGCCATAGCGTCGGCGGTTGCGGCGGATCAGCGCCAGCAGCGCCACGGGGGGCGCCTCGCCCGAGGCGCCCCGGCGCACATGGGTTCCGCGCCACAGCTCCTGCGCGACGCTGCCCAGCGCGAATGCAGCGCAGCAGAACATTGCGATCGCCAGGGGCTTCTGGGTGATGCCTGCGGCGATCAGCACGACCAGGGTGAGCAGCGCCGCTGCGATCGGGAAGAGCAGGCTGCGCAGCACCCCGCGCGGGGTGGCGCGCCGCCAGGCGATCACCGGTCCGATGCCGGAGAGCAGCACGAGGATCAGCGCCAGCGGGACGGTGTAGCGATCGAACCACGGCGGTCCCACCGAGGCGGCCTGGCCGGTGAGCGCTTCGGAGATCTTGGGGAACCAGGTGCCCCAGAAGATCACGAAGGCGAGGCCGACCAGCACGAGGTTGTTGAACAGGAAGATCGCCTCGCGCGAGAGCAGCGAGTCCAGGTGGTGGGTACTGGCGAGAATCGCGCGGCGGGAGACGACCAGGTAGATCGAGCCGGCCAGCAGCGCGGCGATCAGCAGCAGGAAGGGGACGCCGACTGTGGCCCCGCCGAAGGCGTGGATCGAGTCGAGGATCCCGCTGCGCACCATGAATGTGCCCATGATCGCCAGAATCCCGGTGGCCAAGGGCAGCGAGACGTTCCATACCTTCAGCATCCCGCGGCGCTCCTGGATCATCAGCGAGTGCAGGAACGCGGTGCCGGTCAGCCACGGCAAGAGCGAGGCGTTCTCGACCGCGTCCCAACCCCAGTAGCCGCCCCAACCGAGCTCCGAGAACGACCAGGAGGCGCCGAGCAGAATGCCCATCCCGAGGAACAGCCACGCAGCCAGTGCGAAGCGGCGGATCACCGCGATCCACTCTCCGTCGACTTTCCGAGCGATCAGCGCGCCCATCGCGAAGGCGAGCGGGATTGTGCACAGCGTGTACCCCGAGTAGAGGATCGGGGGGTGGATCATCATCGTCGGGAAGCGCAGCAGCGGGTCGAGGCCCACCCCTTCGGCGGGCACCGGGCTGGTAGTCGTGAACGGGTTGGCGTAAAACACCATCAGCCCCACGAAGAACCCGCCGAAGCCGAGCAGGATCGCGGTCGCGTAGGAGGCGACCTCGCGCAGGCGCTTGCGCGTGAGGAACAGCACGAGGCTCGACCACATCGACAGCAGCCACGCCCACAACAGCAGCGAGCCTTCCTGAGACGACCACAGCGCGGCGAGGCGGTAGAGCAGCGGCGTGGTGCGCGAGGAGGTGTCGGCGACCGCGTTGAAGGCAAAGTTGTTGCCCACGAACGCGATCTCGAGTACCACCATCCCGAGGGTGAGCAGGCCGGCTAGCGCGTACACCGAGCGGCGGCCCGCCAGCGAGAACTCGGCCCGGCCGCTGCGCGCGCCGTAGACCGAGACGGCGATGCCGTACGCGCACACGATCAGCGCGAGCACCAAACAGACGTGTCCGAGCAGCGCCATCAGGCCTCGCCCGCCGGCCCCGCGATGGTGGGTTCCCTTCGATGCGACCTAGCGGCCCGACCTGCCGTTGGGTGCGCGCGGGAGGACACTCAGGCGTTCTGCTTCTCGGAGGGCGGCGCGACCTTGTACTTGGAGGGGCACTTGGTGATCAGCGAGTTCTGTTCCCCGGTGTAGCCGGCACCCTGCTTCTCAACGGTGACGATGATCTCGCGCCCTTCTTTGAACGGGTCAGGCACGACGCCGGTGTAGGCGACCGGCACCGCGTCGGTCCCGGTCGCACGGTCGGCGACGCTGAAGTGGAGCACGCCACCGTCGTGACGCACCGAGCCGTTCACGACCGTGCCAGTGAGCTGGTAGCTGCGCCCCGGCTGGGCCTCGTGCAGCAGCTGGCTGGGCGTGAGCGCCGGGCTGGCGGCATTGAAGCTCGTGTAGATCAGCGCACTCGCCAGCAGCACGGCGGCGCTGAGCGCCACCACCAGCCGCACGGTGCGCTTGCGGGCGGGGTTCATCGCGCCCAGTATCTCAAACGTACGCCGGGATTCGCCGCCGGGTCGCGGGCCGCGCACCCCAACACGCCGGTGGGCATCCTCCGCTCGCACCGGGGGTTCGCCTATGAAGGACGCGCTCGCGCCCAACGACGTCCGTCCAGCGCAGACCGCTCCGCCCAGGGATTCGCCGGTAGGGGGCGAAACATTCAGGCATGTGGCGGGTCTTATTAGGTGGAGAGCAATGAGAGGGAGCCTTCTACATCCGATCGGCGTGCGTCGCCGAGCGCAGCGCATTCGCGGCGAGCATCCCTCCGCCCACGCGTCGGAGCACCTCGCGCCACCGCCGTCCGAGGTTGCCCCGCCCCCGCCTGACATCGCCGCCCAGCGCGTGCGCGAGTCTGGAGGACCGACCGATCTGGCCTGCTACGCCTGCCAGTGCGGCTACGTGTTCACGGCTGCCGTGAGCACGACTGTGGAGTGCCCGCACTGCGGCACGCCACAGGCTTGGTGACTCTCCTGAGACTCAGGCATAGACGAGCTCGGAGCTTGCGGTCGTCGCCATCGGCTCGGAGCGCAACGGCGCCAATGTGACCGTGGGCGGCTCCTCCCCGGGGCCGGCCAACATCAGCGCGATGCCCTCCCGCAAGCTCTCGCGCAGCTCATCGAGGTTATCGCCGGTCGCGAACACGCCAGGGAACTCCTCCACAGTTGCCCAGAGCGACCCATCCTCGAGGCGAACGTTGAGGTGTAGTTGCTGTGGCTCTGGCATAGTGCTCTCCATCATAGATATCGGGTCAGCGTTCCTTGTCCTGTAGGCCCGCCTCACGGCGTAGTTGTGCCTCGAAGCCTCTGGAGTAGGCACGGCGCTTGTTCTCCGGGAGCGTGATGGGTCGATGTCCGGGCTTGGTCATCTTGGCCTGATGCTTCCCGCCTCGCTCCAACGACCAGTCCTCCCGCTGGAGCCGCTTGATCCACTCCTTCTGAGTCGCCGGCATATGCGCACAATCGTCTCATCTCAACCTGTCGGCCAAAGCAGGGACGGAGGTGGGTGATGCCTACCAGAACCTCCCCGGTTTTGGTAAGTGACGATGCCAAAACCACCCCTGTTTTGGTAAGGGGCGATGCCAGAACATGCCCAGCATCGCCGCCTGAGAACCCGCGCTAGTCCAAACCGGGGTTCCGGCGCGCTAGCGAATATGCATCCCCGAGATCGCGCGCGAGACCACCAGCTGCTGGATCTCGGCGGTGCCCTCGAAGATGTCGTAGATCTTGGCGTCGCGATGCCAGCGCTCGACGGGGAACTCGCGGGTGTAGCCGTTGCCGCCGAGGATCTGGATCGCGCGCTCTGTCACCCACACGGCGACCTCGCCCGCCTTCCACTTTGACATCGAGCCCTCGGCGTTCTCGAAGGGGACCTGGTTGCGGCCCATCCAGGAGGCGCGCCACACGAGCAGGCGGGCGGCGTCGATCTCAAGCTTCATGCGCGCGAGCGTGAAGGCGATCGACTGGTTCTCGATGATCTTGCGGCCGAACTGCTCGCGCTCCTTGGCGTAGTCGAGCGCGTACTCGTAGGCGGCGCGAGCGACGCCGAGCGCCTGCGAGCCGACCGTGGGACGGGAGGACTCGAAGGTTTGCATCGCGGCCTGGGAGTTGCCTTTCTTGCCCTCGCGCACACGGGCGATGCGCTCGTCGAGCTTCTCCTTGCCGCCGAGCACGTAGCCGGCGGGGACGCGGCAGTCGTCGAGGAAGACGTCGGCGGTGTGGGAGGCGCGCAGCCCGTGCTTGGAGACCTTCGAGCCCTGGGAGATGCCCTTCGCTTCGCTCATCGGCACGACGAACGCGGCGTGGCCTTTGGAGCGCAGCTCGGGGTCGACGGTCGCGATGATCACGTGCACGTCGGAGATGCCGCCGTTGGTCGCCCACGCCTTCTGGCCGTTGATCACCCACTCGTTGGTCGCCTCGTCGAACTTCGCGCGGGTGCGCACGCCCGAGACGTCGGAGCCGGCATTGGGCTCGGAGGCGCAGAACGCGGCGACCTTGACGTCGTCCTCGGTGCCGAAGCAGCGGGGGATCCACTCCCCTATCTGCTCGCCCGAGCCCTGGCCGAAGATCGCGGCGACCGCCAGCGCGGTGCCCATGATCGACATGCCGATGCCGGCGTCGCCCCAGAACAGCTCTTCGTTGACGATCGGCAGCGTCAGACCGGTCGGGTCGGCGAAGAACTGCGCCAGCCCTTCGAAGCCGTAGAGGCCGATTTTGGCGGCCTCCTGGATGATCGGCCACGGCGTGGCCTCCTTCTCGTCCCACTCGTGGGCGGCGGGGCGGATGACATCAGCGGCAAACCCGTGCACCCAGTCGCGCAGATCCTTCTGGTCCTGGGAGAGCGCCAGCGAGAAGGTTGCCTCCTTGTTGGCCGCGCTTGTTATCGCCTCCACAGCCGCCTCGGCTGCTTCGGTGGTGTCGGCGACGGAGGTGGCTGACATCGAGAAGGGCTCCTTTTTTTTCTTTTCTAGAAAGATGGATCAGTCGGAAGCGGCAATCCCGGAGGCCGCTTTGGATACGCGCGGAGCGGCCAAAGCCGTCGCGCTCAGAAGCAGGGAGTCTACCGGAAGAACGCCATTTTGGGGCGATTTTGCTGCCTTGACGGTCTAGGGCGTCGCTGAGCAAGCGAGACAAGGACGCAGGGAGCGTGGCGTGCTTCGCACGCGAGCGACCGAGGACGCAGTATCGCGCTGGCCGAAACGGGGATGCGAGCCGAAGGCGAGTGTCTCCCGGCTTCGGTCAGCGACGTCCTAGCGGGTGTGCCAGGCGTCCTCGCCGCGGGTGAGGGCGATCACCTCTTTGGGCAGCTTCCCGGCGGCAACGTCGGCGACCGACACGCGCTCGAGCACCTTGCGCAGGTTGGCGCGCAGCGCCACCCACACCTGCTGCAGGGACTCCGCCGAGCCGCCGTAGGCGACCTCCTCGGGGCGCTGCCCGCGCACCCCCACCAGCGGGCCTTCGACCGCGCGGATCACGTCGGCGAGCGTCACCTCGGGGGCAGGGTGCGCCAGCCAGTACCCCCCCTCGGGCCCGCGCTGGCTGCGCACGATCCCCGCAGAGCGCAGTTGCGTGAGGATGTTCTCCAGGAACGACAGGGGTATCCCCTGTGCCTGGGCGATCTCATCGACCTTGCGGGGGGCTTCGGCGCTGCTGCCCACCAGCTCCACGGTCGCCCTTACGGCGTAGTCGGCCTTCGCAGTCACGCGCATACCCGAGACTCTACGGAATGCGCCGGTCGCGGGGCAGGGATGCCCCGCGCCCCACACGCGCGTCGCCAGCCGGCAGCCGCGCGGATGCGCCCCAAGGACCCCGCTCTACAGCACCCGCCGCGCCCAGGTGAATTGTTCCGCCAGCCAGCCTGAGGTCAGCGGCAGCACGTAGACGCCCTGGCCGGAGGAGTTGATCGCCCATTCGCTGCTCATCGCGATCGCCTCGTGGATCACGTTTGACTCGGTGGCGGTCGAGTTGAAGTGCGCCGAACCGAAGAACAGCAGGTCGCCGCCCGCCACATCTTTCAGGTGGATGCGCTCGCGCTTGGGGATTTCGCCCCCCTGTTCGGCCGCCGTGCGCCCGTGGATCTGCCTGCCCCACGGCAGGCCGGAGAGCTTGTAGACGCGCCACGCGAAGCCCGAGCAGTCGTAGCCGCCGTGTTCGAGGCCGTCGGCGGTGTTATCGGTGGTGCCGCCCCAGATGTAGGGCATGCCGATCTTCGACACGGCGATGCGCAGCACCTCGCGCTGCGCGGCGTTGTAGGTCGGCAGCGAGAAGCCCATCAGCGCTTCGCGCGCAGCCGCGATCGCCCAGCTGGTTGGCGGGGCGGCCGGCGCAGGCGGCGGCGCCGACACCGGTGGCGCTTCGCCGTTGGCGCTCCCTCCGCCGGCGCTCCCCTCTTCCCCGCCGGCCGGCTGTGTGCTGCTTGCGTTGACCACCAATCCCAGCACCACCGCGAACGAGTGGGCGGCTTCGGCGCGCGTGATCTGGTTCCACGGGTACAGCGCGAGCTTCTGTTCGCCGGGAGGATGGGTGTAGCGCAGGCCGAGGTAGCGGGCCACCACCTCGCTGCCGAAGTAGCTGGGCGGCGCGAGGCCCGCGTCGGTGGCGACCGTTTGCACGTGTTCGGCGACTTCGCCCAGCCCGAGCTGGTCCACGAGCAGCGCGTCGAAGCGGGTGAGGGTGAGCGGCACGCCGGTGTCGAAAACGATCGGGGCGATGCCCTCGCGCGTGGCGATCGCCGCCAGGGACGCGCTCTCGGCCTCGGCGCTCAGCGGGCTGGCCCCCGCGAAGCCGCTGCCTTCTTCGCTCATCACCGCTTCGTGCACCACGAGGCGCTGTTCGGTGCTGTCCCAGTTGGCGGCGGTGAGCTTCTTGGCGGCGGCCGCGGGGGTCGGCGCGGCGAGCGAGCCGCCAACGACGGCAGCCGCCACCGAGACGACCGCGCCGATCGAGGCGAGCCGGCGCACCAGGCAAAAGCGGCGGGACGATGCGACGCAACCCACACACCTTGCATCGGCGGTGGCGGCGGTCTCCTTGACCGGCCGCCACCGCCGAGCGGCCGCCGGTCCTTTAGGAGGCGCCCACGGCGTGCCAGGTGCCGCCGAAGCTCTTGATCCCCTGCCCGTTGACCTGGCCCTTGGCGTGGTCTTCGTAGTAGCGGTACAGCGGCATCCCGCGGAGCGTCACCTGGAAGATGCCGTTGCGGTGGATGATCGCGAGGCTGCCGTGCACGCCCGACCCGGCCACGAGCTTGGTGTGGCTGGAGCTGACCGTGAGCGGCGGCCAGAATTCGAAGCACTGGCTGCTCTTGCACAGCAGGTGGTGGGTCGTCTCAGGGCTCAGCGAGTACAGCGTGTCGCCCTGAGAGTTGACGACGATCGTCTCTTTGAGCTTCGAGCTCGACAGCGAGCTCACTGTGGGGCCGCTCGATGCGAAGGCCATCGCCGCCAGCGACATAACCAGCGCCAGCCCAGACGCGATCGCTCCGATCGCCAGGCCGGTGGGACGCCCACGCCGCCCTCGCTGACCGTCTCGCCCCTGTGTCGTGCGCTGCCAGTGCAGATCGAACATCTTGCTCCCTTCGCCGGTGGTGTCGTTACCAGCATGGACGCCGGTGAGGCGGAAACCTTTCAGCGGTGGGCGGCCGCTCGGCCCCCGGCCGGTCCCGGCTGGGGACACGCAGCGTCGGCCGGTAGCGCCTGTCCACCT
>JBEKYV010000073.1:0-10956 GCA_049510515.1 Solirubrobacteraceae bacterium
GCCTTCTTGTTGACGGCACGGTTGTCCACGCGCTCGCAGAAGTCCCACAGCGAGGTGAACGCGGGGTGGGCGGGGTGGGCGGGGTGGGCGGGGTGGGCGGGGTGGGCGGGGTGGGCGGGCCCCAATCCACCCGCCTGCCCGGCGGGCCTCGCCGCGCCGCCCGGCGGCGCTTCCGCGCGCGCCCGCTTGATCGCCTCCACCGCCTGGTAGCCGACCCCCTTGACGGCGTCCAGGCCGAAGCGGATGTTGCCCTCCACCACTGTGAACTCGTGGTCTGAGAGGTTAACGTCGGGGGGCAGGATCTCGATCCCCAGCTCCTCGCAGCGGGCCACGAAGAAGGGCACCTTGTCCTTGGTCGACATCACCGAGGAGATCAACGCTGCCATGTACTCGGGGGTATAGTTGGCCTTCAGCCAGGCAGTGCGGTAGGCGATCAGCCCGTAGCAGGCGGCGTGACTCTTGTTGAAGGAGTAGTCGGCCGACTTTTCGTTGGTCTGCCAGAGGAACTCGATCACCTCTGCCTTGGTGCCGGAGGCGCGGCAGCCCTCGACGAACTCGGGCTTCAGCGCAGCCATCGCGGCGCGGTTCTTCTTGCCGATCGCCTTGCGCAGATCGTCGGCCTTCGCCCCGGAGAAGCCGGCGAGCTCCTTGGAGATCTGCATCGCCTGCTCCTGGTAGAGGATCACCCCGTTGGAGGACTGGAGGATCGGCCGCAGGCGCTCGTCCGGATAGGAGATCGAGTCGGGGTTGTGCTTGCCTCTGGCGTACACGGGGATCTGGTCCATCGCGCCGGGGCGGTAGAGCGCGTTGAGCGCGACGAGGTCGTTGAACTCGTCGGGGCGCACCTTCTTCAGCGCCTCGCGCATGCCCTCGGACTCAAACTGGAAGACGCCGATCGAGTCGCCGCGCGCGAGCATCTCGTACGTTTTCTGATCGTCGAGCGGCACCGTCGTCCAATCGGGGCGCTCGCCGGTGGAGCGCTCGATGATGTCCAGGGCGTCCTCAATCACGTCGAGGTTGCGCAGGCCGAGGAAATCCATCTTCAGTAGGCCGATCTCCTCGATCGGCTTCATCGAGAACTGCGTGACGGTGCGGAAGCTGCGCTCGCCGTTCTCGCCGGCCCCCGCGTCGGCGAGCTGCAGCGGCACGATGTCGGTGAGCGGGCGGTCGGCGATCACTACGGCGGCGGCGTGGATCGAGGAGTTGCGCACGATTCCCTCCAGGCCCTGCGCGGTTTCCAGGACGCGCCGGGCGTCGGGTTCCTCGTCGAAGGCCTTGCGCAGCGGTTCGCCCGCCTTCAGGCATTCCTCGAAGGAGGGTGAGCGGCCCATGATCGGGTCGGGGATCAGCTTCGCCAGGCGATCCCCGGTCGCGTAGTCAAAGCCGAGCACGCGCGCCGCGTCGCGGGTGGCGGCGCGAGGCAGCATCTTGCCGAAGGTCACGATCTGCGCAACCGACTCGCGCCCGTACTTCTCGGTCACGTAGCGCATCACACGCTCGCGCCCGCGCACCGAGAAGTCGATGTCGATATCCGGCATCGACACCCGCTCGGGGTTGAGGAAGCGCTCGAACAGCAACTCGTAGCGCAGCGGGTCTACGTCGGTGATCTGCAGGCAGTACGCCACGATCGAGCCGGCGGCCGAGCCGCGGCCGGGACCCACAGCGATGCCGTTCTCCTTGGCGTACTTGACGAAGTCCCACACGATCAGGAAGTAGGCGTTGAAGCCCATACGATCGATCACGCCGAGCTCCATCTCCATCCGCTCCAGCGCCTGCGCGCTCGGCGGGTCGCCGTAGCGCGTACGCATGCCCTCTTCGACGCGCCCACGCAGATACTCGCGCTCGGGAGCGCCGCCGGGAGTCGGGAAGCTCGGGATCAGCTGCTTGCCGAGCTCCAGGTGCACCGAGCAGCGCTCGGCGATCTCGAGCGTGTTGGCGAGCGCTTCCGGCCACTGGGCGAAGGATGTGGCCATTTCCGCGTTGTCGCGCAGGTAGAACTCGTTGGTGTCGAAGGTCAACTTCGGAGCGGCGATCGTGCTCTTCGTCTGCACGCACAGCAGGGCGGTGTGGTGCCCGTAGTCCTCGCGGCGCAGGTAGTGCACGTCGCCGGTACCCACCAGGCGCCCGCCGGCTTCGCGCGCGATGCGCTCGATCCCCTCGTTGCACTTCTCCTGGGCGGCCAGGCCGTTCTTCTGCAGCTCGAAGTAGACGTTCTCGGAGCCGAAGATGCCGAGTAGTTCGTCGGCGTGGGCGCGCGCATCCTCGTGGCGATCTTCGGTGAGGCGCTGGCAGAAGCGGGAGGCCAGACAGCCGGTGAGCGCGATCACGCCTTCGGAATGGCCCGCGACCTGCTCGAGGTCGACCGTCGGCTTGCCGCGCTGCAACCCCTCCAGGAAGCCGGCGGAGGAGAGCTTGACGAGGTTGCGATAGCCGGCGTCATCGGCGGCCAGCAGCGTCAGGTGGTTGCGTTTGCTGCGATTCCCGGGGCTGGCCGAAACGGGGATGCGAGCCGAAGGCGAGTGTCTCCCGGCTTCGGCGGGACCAGATCCGCGCGCGGGATCGGATCCGGCGGCGGACGCCGTGTGGTCGTCCACGAGATAGATCTCACAGCCGACGATCGGCTTGATGCCGTGCTTGGCACACGCCTTGTGGAGCTCCACCGCGCCGTTCATCACACCGTGATCGGTGAGGCCGAGGGCGGGCTGCTCGAACTGCGCGGCCCGCTCGGCGAGGGCGTCTATCTTGCAGGCGCCGTCGAGCAGGGAGTACTCGGAGTGCACATGCAGATGGGCGCAGGCGAGGTTGGACACCGGAGTGAATCTTAGGCTTGCGAGCGGCGGAGCGGGGAGCGGCTCTACGAGCGCGGCTCTTGAGCTGGCCCGGCCCAATCAGCCAGGCGCGCGGCGATCCGCCTGGCCACTGGGCGCAGCCTCCCGGCTTTGACGAATAGGCGAGGCACCACAACCACCGTGGGGATCTCCCGCGGCGGCTCGAGGGCCTTGGGAGCGGGCAGCTCAGCGGAAGTAGGCCGCTCAGCGGAAGCGGGCAGCTCAGCGGGCGCGGCGCGGGCACGCAGGCGGGTGACCGCGGCAGCCAGCGCGCCGGCCATCTCCTCGCGCCGCTGGGCCTCGTCGGTCGCCGAGCCCTGCCCGACGGACGGCTTGGCACGGGCGCGATCGAGCTCGGCCTCCAACTGGTCGATTCGCGCACGGAAGGCGCGGTGGTCGTGCTCGAAGGTGGTACGCAACTCGGCGGCAACCCCCTGCAGCGCGACCACGCCCTTGCGCAGGCGCTCGCAGCTCTCGTTCACCGTGGCGAGGCGAGCCGCGAGGGCGTCGCGCTGCTCCTCGGCATACTGCGCAGCGGCCTGTGCCTCCTCCACTCGCCGCCGCCAGCGGTCGCGCTCGGCGCGGTGGCCGCCGCGCGCGCGCACGGCGGCCTCTTCGGCCTCGACCCGCAGCTGCTGCTCGGCGTACTCGCGCTGCTTGACTCGGCGCAGCTCCAGCTCACGCTCGGCCAGCTGCACGACGGTGCTCTCCCGCACGCGCTCGCTCTCAGCTTGGCGCCCGCGCAGATCGGCGAGGTGGGCCTCCAACGTGCGCACCGACTCCTCGGCCGCCTCGGCGCGGCGCAGGAGGGCCGCGTCACCCAGCCAGGCACGACGGGCGCGGCGCTCCGCGAGCGTGTCCTGCTCCTCCTCGTGCGGGGTGCGTTTGCGCCCTGCCTCGCCTTCCTCGGGGATCACCACGCGCAGAGTAAGGGCGCGACCGGACGGCCTTCTGCTACTCCTCCTCGCGCAGCCGCCACGCCATGCGCGACTGCAGCGACCACAGCTCGATGAACCCGGGTGAGGCGGTCTGGGAGAAGAGGCCGCCCGACTCCGAGAAGGAGGCGAGGCTGGCGTCGTACACGGCGTGGGGGGACTCGCGGGTGACGACGCGGGCGTGGCCCTTGTAGAGCTTCAGCCCAATCGTGCCGGTGATGCGTTGGTTGACCGACTCCATGTAGGCGTCGAGGTCGCTGCGCAGCGGCTCCCACCACAGCCCCGCGTACACCAGGTAGCCCCACTGGCGATCGAGCCCGGGCTTGAACTGGTTTTGGTGGATCGTGCCCACCAGCCGCTCCAGCTCGTGGTGGGCGGGGAGGATCAACGCGGCGGCGGGCACCTCGTAGATGTCGCGCACCTTCAAGCCGACGATGCGATCCTCGATGTGGTCGACGATCCCCACGCCGTGGCGGGCGCCGATCTCCGCGGTCCGTTCGAGCAGCTCCACCAGCTCCAGCGGCTGGTCGTTGAGGGCGACCGGCACCCCACGCTCGAAGCCGATTCGCACCAGCTCAGGCTCGTCGGGCGCCCGCTCGGGGGGCGTCACGAGCTGGAAGACGTCATCGTCGGGGGCATGGCCGAGATCCTCGATCCAGCGCCCCTCCGAGGAGCGGCCCCAGAGGTTGTCGTCGATCGAGTAGGGCACGGTCTCGGTGCCTCCCTTGACGGGGATGCCGTGCTCGCGCGCGTAAGCGATCTCCTCCTCGCGGCCCATCTGCCAGGAGCGCACGGGCGCGATCACCTTCAGCTGCGGGCCGAGCGTGGCGACCGTGGCCTCGATCCGCACCTGGTCGTTGCCCTTGCCGGTGCAACCGTGCGCGATCGTGTCGCAGCCGCTGCGGCGCGCCTGCTCGACCGCGAGCTTGGCGATCAGCGGCCGGCCGAGCGCGGTAAACAGCGGGTAGCCGCCGCCGTACACGGCGTTGGCGCGGATCGCGGGCACGAGGAACTCGCGGGCGAACTGCTCGCGCGCGTCCACCACGTGGCACTCCAGCGCACCCAGCCGCCGCGCCTTCTCTTCGATCACCGCGTAATCCTCGCCGGGCTGCCCGAGGTTGACGGTGAGGCACACGACCTCCGCGTTGTAGCGATCCTGGATCCACTTCAGCATCACGCTGGTGTCGAGGCCGCCGGAGTAGAGCAGCAGCACGCGGTGCACCTGCTCGGGGTCGGCCTCGTAGGAGGCGGTGCGCGGGGGAAAGGGGCGTGGGTCGCTCACGGCGCGCGGAACCTTACCCGGCGAGCGCGGCGCCAAGCCGCGTCAGTGCCTCGTCGACCTCGGCCTCGCCGACGATCAGCGGCGGCAGCAGCCGCACGGTGGTGGGGCCCGTGGCGTTCACGATCAACCGCTGCTCCAGCAGCGCGCGGCGCACCACCTCGGGCGCGGAGATGTCGAGCTCGCAGGCGAGCATCAGGCCACGCCCGCGCACCGAGCGCACGTGCGCCAGCCCCTCCAGGCCGGCGGCGAGCCGCAAACCGAGGTCGCGCACGCGCGCAAGCAGCACGGGGTCCTCGGTGATGTCAAGCGCGGCCAGCGCGCCGGCGCAGATCACCGGGCCGCCGGCGAAGGTCGAGCCGTGGTCGCCGGGGGCGAACACGCCGGCGAGGCGCTCGCCCGTCACGAGCGCGCCGATCGGCAGGCCGCCGCCGAGCGCCTTGGCGGCGGTGAAGGCGTCGGGTTGCACGCCGATCTGCTGGTAGGCCCACAGCGAGCCGGTGCGGCCCATGCCACTCTGAATCTCATCGAAGATCAGCGCGGCGCCGTGCTCATCGCAGGCCGCGCGCGCGACGCGTAGCAGCTCCTCGGAGAGCACGTTGACGCCGCTCTCGCCCTGAATCGGCTCCAGCAGCACGGCGGCGGTGTGCGCATCGATCGCCGCGTGCAGCGCCTCGGGCTCGGGGACTACCGCGCGGAAGCCAGGCACCAGCGGCGCGAAGGGCGCCTGCTTTGACTCCTGGGGGGTGGCGGAGAGCGCACCGTAGGTACGCCCGTGAAAGGCGTTGTAGACCGAGACGATGTCTCCCCCGGGGCGCGCCTTGCGGGCGAGCTTGATCGCCGCCTCGACGGCCTCGGCGCCGGAGTTGCAGAGGTACACCTTGCCGCCGAGGCCGCCCTGGGAGAGCCGCTGCGCCAGGCGCATCGCCGGCTCGGTGTAGAACAGGTTGGAGACGTGCATCAGCCTCCCCGCCTGCTCACACACGGCCTCCACCACGCGCGGGTGGCAGTGCCCGACATTGGTGACCGAGATGCCGCAGAGGAAGTCGAGGTACTCCTGGCCCTCGGCGTCCCACAGCCACGCCCCCTCGCCGCGCACGAACTCGACCGGGAAGCGGGCGTAGTTGGCGGTCAGGCTGGCCGCCTCGATCTCCTGGAGCTCGGTCAGACTCACGGGGCAGCCTCTATCTTCGTGCCAATCCCTGCGTCCGTGAACAGCTCCAGAAGCAGCGAATGGGGTTTGCGCCCGTCGATGATGTGCGCGGAGCCAACTCCCCCCTGGATCGCCTCCAGGCAGCCCTGGAGCTTGGGCGCCATCCCCCCGTCGAGCCCGGGCAGCGCGTCGCGGACCTCCTCCGCGGTGGCCTGTGCGATCAGGCTGGCGGGATCGTCGGGGTCGGCGAGCCAGCCGGGGACGTCGGTGAGGAAGACCACCTTATAGGCGCCCAGCTCGCGCGCCACCGCGCCTGCGGCCTCATCGGCGTTGATGTTGTAGGAGTGCCCGTCGCGGTCGGCGCCGACGGAGGCGATCACAGGGATGTAGTCGCGCGCGATGTGGTGCAGGACGCCCACGTTGACACGCTCGATGCTCCCGACGAAGCCGATGTCCTCCCCCGCGGGGCCGGAGCGGCGCGAGACGCGAAACAGCGAGCCGTCGTCGCCGCATAGCCCCACCGCGGGCTGGCCGTGGCGGGCGAGGCGCCCGACGATCTCCTTGTTGATCTTGCCGACCAGCACCATCTTCGCAACCTCCACAGTCGCCTCGTCGGAGACGCGCAGCCCACCGACGAACTGCACGGGCAGCCCGAGGCGCTCCATGTAAGCGGTGATGTCGGGGCCGCCGCCGTGCACCACGATCGGGCTGAGCCCCACATACTTCAGCAGCACCACGTCGCGCGCGAACTCCTCGCGCAGCGCCGGGTCCTCCATCGCCGCGCCCCCGTACTTGATCACCGCGGTCTTGCCATGGAACTCGCGGATGTAGGGGAGCGCCTCGAGGAGGGTGGCGACGTCACGCATTGCTCGCGCCTCCCGTGGTGGCATGCGTTTGCTTTTTGGGCCCCAACCATTCATTTTGTGAAGTGGTTGGGGTCGAAAAATTGAATGACATCGTCGCCTCCCCGCTCACGTGGTGTACTCGGCATTGATCCGCACGTACTCGTGGGAGAGGTCGGAGAAGAAGACCTCGGTTTCGGCCTCGATCGAGTCCCGCCCGCCCAGGGTGATCTCGTATTCGACCTCACGCCGATCGATCGCCCGCGCGAGCGCGTCCTCGTCGTAGTCGATCGCGGTGCCGGCCGAGCACACGGGGACGCCCTCGATCGAGATGTCGCAGGACAGCGGGGCGCTGCCGGGCAGGGCCGCTCCCACCGACATCACCAGCCGCCCCCAATTGGTGTCGGCGCTATGCAGCGCCGCTTTCACGAGGGGGGAGTTGGCGACCCCGCGCGCGGCCGTCTCGACGGTGTCGAGCGCGCTGCGCTCTCCGAGCGCCCCACCCCGCACCACCACGCGGGCGATCCGCGCCGCGCCCTCGCCGTCGGTGACCATCATGATCGCCAGCTGGCGCAGCAGCGCGTCGAGCGCCTCGCCGAAGCGCAGCTCATCCTCGCTCTCGGGTGCGATCGTCACGCCGCTTGAGCCGGAGGCCATCAACACGGCGGTGTCGTTGGTCGAGAGGTCGCCGTCAACCGTGCAGCGGTCGAACGAGCGCTTCACGCACACGCCGAGCAGCAGCTCCGCCGTGTGGGGCTCCAGGGCCGCGTCGGTCTGTACGAAGCACAGCATCGTGGCGAAGTTGGGCGAGATCATCCCCGCCCCCTTGCACTGGGCGGTGAGGCGCACCGTCCCGGAGGGCAGTTGCACCTCCAGGTTGGCGCGCTTCTCAAACGCGTCGGTCGTCTGGATGGCCTGCTGGAAGTCGACGTCGCCCTCGCGGCGCAGCTGCCCGCTGGCGGCGAGGATCCCCTGCAGCACGCGCTCGACGGGCAGATACCAGCTGATGCCGCCGGTCGAGCCGAGCAGCACCTCCTCCGGCTGCACGCCCATCGCGAGCGCGGCGGCGCCCTGCGTCTTGGCGGCGTCATCCAGGCCGCGTTTGCCGGTGGCGGCGTTGGCGCAGCCGGAGTTGGCGAGCACCGCGCGCAGGGCATCCAGGCGGCAGCGCTCGCGGCTGAGCAGCACCGGCGCGGCCGCCGTGCCGCTGGCGGTGAAGCGCGCGGCGCTGACGGGCTGCTCGGCGTCGCAGATCAGCAGGCCGAGGTCGTGGTTGCCGCTCGGCTTGATCCCGCAGACGACGCCGGCCGCGCGGAAGCCGGCCGGCAGGCCCGCGTCGGGCTCCAGTTCGCGCACGTGCGCGGGCGCCGCCACCCAGCGCGAGCCGAAGAACGGCCGCGGCGGTCCGTCGCTGGAGCGATCGCCCCACACGTCGTTGCCCGCGCTCATGCCAACCACCCCATGTGCATGTGCTCTTCGCCCAAGCTCATAGGAGCCCTTCCGTCTCGTCGAATCCAAACATGAGATTGAGGTTCTGCACCGCCTGCGAGGAGGTGCCCTTCCACAGGTTGTCGATCGCCGAGAGCACCACCACCTTGCCGGTGTGCTCGCTGAGCGCCACGTGTAGCCGGCAGACGTTGGTTTCGCGCACGTCGCGCACCTCGGCCGGCGCCGGCGCCAGCTCGACGAACGGCTCGCCCGCGTAGGCGTCCTCGTACATCACGTCGAGCTCGTCCTGCTCCATCGGGCGGGTGGGCGTCACGTAGCAGTTGACCAGCTCCCCCTGGTCGAGCGGCACGAGATGCGGGGTGAACTGCACCCGCAGAGGTGGGCGGGCACGATCTCCAGTGGGGTCGAGGTCGTCGAGCTGCTGCTCGATCTCCGGCGTGTGGCGGTGGTGGACGATGTTGTACGGGAGGATGTTCTCGCCGCTGTTGGAGAAGTGCGTCTGCCAGGTCGCCGAGCGCCCGGCGCCGGAGAGACCCTGCTTGGCGTCGATCACGAGATCTGCTATCAGCCCGACGCGCGCGAGTGGGGCGAGGCCGAGCAGCGAGGCCGTCGGGTAGCAGCCCGGGTTGGCGACGAGATCGGCGGCGGCAATCGCGATGCGGTGCAGCTCGGGCAGCCCGTAGGAGGCGTCTTCCAGCAGCTCCGGGTGCGGATGGGGGCCATACCACTCCTCGTAGGTGGAGAGCTCGCTGAGACGGAAGTCGGCGCTGAGGTCAACGACCCGCACACCCCGCGCGCGCAGCGCGGCCACGACCGGCGCCGAGGCCCCGTGCGGGTAGGCGACGAGCGCGGCGTCCACGTCACCGTGGCGATCGAGGTCGAGCTCCTGCAGCACCAAGGGCACCCGATAGCGCGGGTAGAGCTCGTCCAGGCGCTGGCCGGCCTGCGCACGCGCGGTGACGGTGGACAGCTCGAACAGCGGATGGCGCCACAGCAGATGTGCCGCGAGCGCCCCCGCAAACCCCGTGGCGCCGGCGACCAGCACTCGCGGCGAGCCAGACGCGAACTGCTGATCAGCCACGCAGCTCACCTCCGATCTCTTGCAGCGCTGCGACGATCCGTGCGCGTGCGGGGGCCACGTCCTCGTCGGTGAGCGTGCGCTCCAGCGCACGGAAGGAGAGGGCGAGCGCGAGCGAGCGCCGGCCCTCCCCCACCTGCGCGCCGGTGTACACGTCGAAGATCTCCACCTCCGCCAGCGTGTCACCCCCGACATCGCGCACGAGCGCGAGCAGCTGGTCGGCGCTGACGGTCTCGAGTAGCGTCACAGCGAGATCCTGGCGCAGTGCCGGGAAGGCGCCGAACGGCTGGAAGGAGACTGTCTCGGGTGCGATCGCCGCGAGCCGGCCGAGGTCGATCGCGAACGCCGCGGTGCGCTCGAGGCCCCACGCGTCGGCGACCAGCGGGTGCAGCTCGCCGAGGAAGCCCAGCATCGTCTCGCCCACGAATACAGCAGCGCTGCGGCCCGGATGCAGGAAGGGCCAATCGGCGGGCGCCACCGACCAGCTCACGTGGAAGCGGTCGAGCAGCCCTGCGAGCAGCGCCTTGGCGGCGAAGAAGTCTGCCTCCAACCGCTCCCCGCGCCAGGCGCGCGGGGCGAGCTGGCCGCTCAACAGCACCCCCAGGCCATGGTGCTCATCGGCAGGCAGGCGGGCGTGCTGGTTGGCGTTGACAATTTGTGCACCAACCACTCGCGACCCGCCCTGGTGGGCGTCAAGATTTTGTGCACCAACCACCGCCGCCCCCTGGTTGGGGTCCGAAATTTGTTTGTTAACCCCCACGCCCCCGTCCGCGGCCCGGTAGACGGTGCCAGACTCGAAGATCGCGATCTCGGAGCGCCCGCGCGAGACGTTGTGCTGGGCGGCGTCCAGCAGCGAGCCGAGTAGCGTGGGGCGCATCATCGACTGGCTGTCCGACAGCGGATTGGCGACCGTCACGACGCTGCGCAGCGCGTGCCCGGGCGGGATCAAGAGCCGGTCGAGCAGCTGCGGGTCGGCGAAGCTCCAGCCGACGATTTCGTGCAGCCCGCGCCCGACGAGCGCATCCTCGGCCGCGCGGCGCACGCGCTGGGCGTGCGTCAGCCGCCCGGCGGCGCCGCGGCGGGCGGGCAGGGTGGCGGGCAGGCGCTCCAGCCCATCGATGCGCGCGACCTCCTCGATCAGATCGACCTCTCGGGTGACGTCCTCGCGGCGCAGCGCCGGCACGGTCACCTCCAGGCCGTCCTCGAGCTGCGTGGTGGCGAAGTCGAGCGCTTGGAGGATCTCCGCCTGGCGCGCCACCGCAACGGGCACGCCGAGGATCGCCCGCACGCGGCGCTCGCGCAGCCTGATCGTCCGGGGAGCCTGAGGCGACCACTCCCCGCCGTGGCTGAAGGCGCGGCTGAGCGCCGCCGGGCAGCGCCCGATCAACAACG
>JBEKYV010000074.1:0-10905 GCA_049510515.1 Solirubrobacteraceae bacterium
CTCATGCCACTCGCCCTCAAAACTCCAGCGCCTCACGCACCCCCTCCACCGGCGCCTCATGCCACTCGCCCTCAAAACTCCAGCGCCTCACGCACCCCCTCCACCGGCGCCTCATGCCACTCGCCCTCAAAGCTCCAGCGCTTCGCGTGCGCGCTCCAGCGAATGCTCGTCGAACACCTCGGGCGCCACGCCAAGTGTGGCGCGCTCCCCCACCCCCCAGTTGGCGAGTGCCAGGTCGAACGCTTCCATCGGCACCGTCATTGCTTTCGCCAGCTCCTGAGCACGGTGCTCCAGGTGCATCTGGTCGCCGATCCCAAACACGCGCTTGGCGGCCAGCGTGGCGAGGTCGTCGTGGGCGGCGCCGGGGGCGTTGGTGAAGCACAGCGTCTCCGCGCGCACCTCCGCCAGCCCGATGCGGCCGGCCGTGACCAGCAACTCGTAGCGGCCCATCCGCCCCAGGCCCGGCAGCGCCAGCCGTTCGAAGATCCGCTCGAAGCGCCTTGCGGGAGTCCAGGCCGGGTCGCCCGTGAAGGCCAACACCTGCCGACCGAAACGGGGATGCTGATCGAACGGGGGATTCTCGCCGGAGGCGAGTGTCTCCCCGCTTCGGTCGGAGGCAAGCGTCTCCCCGCTTCGGTCGGAGGCAAGCGTCTCCCCGCTTCGGTCGGAGGCAAGCGTCTCCCGGCTTCGGTCGGAGGCAAGCGTCTCTCGGCTTCGGTCGACCGGTGAGCGGCCTGCGTGCTCGACCCACTGCAGGTAGGCGCGCAACGTGGCGTCTCCTCTGGCCGGGTCGTGGGAGGTGCGGGCACCCAGCGGGATCCCATCGAGGTCCGGCAGCTCGCCGGCGCGCCAGTCAGCCCTCAGCGCCTTCCTGATCCCGGCGAAGGGGTCGGCATCCTCCAGCGGTGAGAGGTAGGCGCTCAGGAAGCACATCCACATCGCCTGCTCCTGGTCCTCCTGTTCGCGCATCTCCCCGTACAGGTCCGGCGGCGCGGTTCTGAGCGCCAGCAGCCGCCCCTCCGCAAACCCGATCTCTTGTGCCAGGCGCTCCGCGTCCGCGGAGGCGCGCAGGCCGGTCGCCAGCGGCGAGCGGTAGCCGTCGTCCTCGGCACGCTGCTCCTGGATCACGTGCAGCCCCGCGCGGCGGCGGCCCTGTGGCGAGGCGCGGCGTGCCCCGCCCGCCCCGGCGCGTCCGTGTCCCTCTTTCGCCCCCTCAGCCGTGCGCGTGCGCGAGCGGCGCCCCTGCCCCTCGGCCGGCGTCAGGCCCGGCACGGTCTCGCGGCAGATCGGGCAGCGCTCGATGAAGCGGTTGTGACGGCAAAACCTCGCCATACCACGCAGTTTAGTTGTCTCATGCCCGCCTCCCGGTGAGGAGCCGCGACAGCGGAGAGGCAGCTGGAAGGGGTGGTGGGGCTTGGAGAGGACGGGGAGTGGAGAGAATGTCCTTTAAAACAGACCCCACCACTTCAGAAAATGAAGGGTTTGGGGCCCAAAACAATACATCCAACTGCACTCCCTCACTTCACAAAATGAAGGGTTGGGGTCTGAAAAATATATGCTCTCCCTACTGCTTGTGCGCCACCCAAGCCCTACGCGGCGACGTGCGCGCGCAACGCCGGCGTGAATCCCTGCGCACGCGCTCGCTCGACGCCGGCGCGGCGCTCGTCGTCAAGCTCGACCACGTAGTTGGAGAAGTCCACCTGGATCGTGTGGCGCTTGGAGGCCTGGTAGCGGCGGCCCTGGCGGCGCATCATCGCCTCCATGTCCCGCCGCATCTGCGCGGGCGATGGCAGCGCGTAATCGCCCCACAGGTGCTCCGCCACCAAACGGCTCTGCAGCTCGGCGATCGGCATGATCGCCCCCCACGGCTGAACGAATCCGATGAAGTACAGCCCTTGCTGCTCGGGCGAGAAGACCCGCTTGTACAGCACGAGGCGGTTCTCGGGCGCGGACACCAGCCGCTCGTCGAGGAACGGGAAGCTGATCTTGTAGCCGGTGCAGTACACGATCAGGTCGGCCTGCCCCTCGCTGCCGTCGGCGTATCGCACCCGGTCGCCGTCCAACTCGGCGATCTCCGGCTTCACCGCGATCGCGCCGTGTGCGAGGCGGTCGAGGATGCGTGAGGAGACCGTGGGGTGCGCCTGTCCGAGGCGGTGGTCGGGCCGCGGCAGCCCGTAGCGCTCCATCGGCCCCACCGTCAGGCGTGTCACGACCTGCATCCCGCGCAGCAGCCACGTGAAGGGGATGCGGCTGGGTTTGACGCCGGCGTCCAGCGGGCGGCCGAGGATGTACTTCGGCACCACATGCACGCCGCGGCGGGCGACAAGCGTGGTGGAGCGTGCGTGGTAGGAGGCGTCCACGGCGATGTCCATCGCGCTGTTGCCCATCCCCACCACGACGACACGCTTGCCGGCGAGTTGGCTGGGCTCTTTGTATTCGTGCGCGTGGATCTGCTCCCCGTCGAAGCTCCCGGGGATCGGCGGCTCCGGCCAGCGGGGGCTCCAGTGGTGGCCGTTGGCGACCAGCAGCGCGTCGTAGCGATGCACCTCTTTGCCCCTTTCGGCTGCCCCCTTCCCGGAGATCGTCACCTCCCACCCGCCGTCCTCACACGGGCGAGCGTGCTCCACGGAGGTGTTGAACGTGATCCGCTCGCGCAACCCGAAGTGCTCGACATAATCGTCGAAGTAGCGCGCGATCTGGTCGTGGCGCGGGAAGTCGGGATAGGAGCCGGGCATCGGGTAGTCGGCGTACTCCATGCGCTCGCGCGAGGTGTTGATGTGCAGCGTGGAGTACGACGAGGACATTCCATTGCGGTTGCCGAACACCCAGTTGCCGCCCACCTTGTCGGAGGCCTCGAAGCAGTCGAAGGAGATGCCCCGATCGGCCAGCGCCTTCGCAGCGGTGATCCCCGAGGAGCCCGCGCCGACGATGCACGCGCGAGGTGGTGCGTCGGCGGCGCTCATGCCTACGGCCAGTCGAGCTGCTCGGCCAGCCCCGCAGGCCCAAGCTCGATCAGGGCGCTCCGCTCGACCGGCTCGTACTTTTCGCCGTCCCGGAGCGCAAACAAGTGCACCTGGCGCTTTTTGTGATCGAGGTCGTGCCGTTCGCGATATTCGCGCAGCTCCTGAAGCTCGACTGGCTCGGGGTCGCGGACGAACGTGGCCATGGTATGAAGGTTATCCCTCGGAGCGGAGAGCGCGGGTCATTCGACGCTGACCCCACCGCTGACGTGCGACGGCGGGCCCTCGGGCCCTTCGTCGGCGTCGGCGTGGCCCAGCAGGGCGCCGTCTTCGGGGACCGCACCGCTCACACCGGCCCGGCCGTTGCGCTTGCCCGCGAGGTAGCGATCCACCATACGGGCGCACTGGCGGCCCTCGTTGATCGCCCACACGATCAGCGACTGCCCGCGACGCGCGTCGCCCGCTGCGAAGACTCCCTCCACCGAAGTGGTATAGGGCGCGACGGCCTTCACGTTGCCCCGCGGATCCTTCTCCACGCCGAGCTGGTCGAGCAGCTCCTGTTCGGGATGCAGGAAGCCCATCGCGAGCAGCACCAGCTGTGCGGGCAGCTCGCGCTCGGTGCCCTCCACTGGCGCAAACGGCGGCCTGGGCTGGGCCTGAGCGACGTGCAGAGCCGCGACGCCGCCGTCCGCGTCGCCGCTGAAGCGCGTGGTCGTCACCGCGTAGTCCTGCTCCCCCACACCCTCCTCGCGCGCCTCCTCCATCGCGTAGCTGAGGCGGTACTTCAGCGGCCACTCCGGCCACGGGGTGCGATCGTCGGGGCGGTGCGCAGGCGGCTCGGGCAACAGCTCCAGCTGCACGATCGACGCGGCGCCCTCCCGCAGCGCGTTGCCGACGCAGTCCGCGCCGGTGTCGCCGCCGCCGATCACCACCACGTGCTTGCCGGCGGCGGTGATGGGCTCGCCCTCAGACGCGACAGACGCGGCGGCCGCAGTGGGGGCGGACCCGGCCCCATCGGGCGAGTGGAGAGCGCCGGTGGGCAAGGCACCGTCAGGCGAGCGTAAGGCGTTGCCGGCCGCAAGCTCCCGCGTGATGAAGCGGTTGCGCTGGTAGAGGTAGTCCATCGCGAAGTGCACCCCTTGCAGCTCGCGCCCCGGGACGGCGAGGTCGCGCGGCACGCGCGAGCCGGTGGCGAGCACCACCGCGTCGAAGCTCTCGCGCAGCTCCTGCACGGTGAGATCGCGCCCGACATCCACGCCGCAGCGCAGCTCCACGCCCTCCTCCACCAGTTGCTGCACCCGGCGCTCCACGATGCGCTTCTCGATCTTGAAGTCGGGCACGCCGAAGCGCACCAGCCCGCCGGCGGCCTCGTCGCGCTCGAACAGGGTCACGTCGTGCCCGGCGCGGCGCAGCTGCTGAGCGGCCGCCATGCCGGCCGGGCCGCTGCCGACGACGGCGACGCGTTGGCCGCTGAGGTGTCGCGGCGAGGGCGGCTCGGCTTTGATCCACCCCTCGGCGAAGGCGCGCTCGACGATCGCGTGCTCGATCTGTTTGATCGTCACCGCGTCGCCCTCGCGGATCTCCAGCACGCACGCCGCCTCGCACGGCGCAGGGCAGAGACGCCCGGTGAAGTCGGGGAAGTTGTTGGTCGCGTGCAACTGCACGATCGCCTCCCGCCAGCGGTCGCGGTAGACGAGGTCGTTCCAGTCGGGGATCAGGTTGCCCAGCGGGCAACCGTTGTGGCAGAACGGCACCCCGCAGTCCATGCAGCGCGCACCCTGCTCGCGCAGCTCTTGCTCGGGGCGCACCACCATGAACTCGCGGTAGTCGCGCGCGCGCTCGTGCGCGTCGCGGTAGGGCACGCCGCGACGCTCGATCTGCAGGAAGCCTCCCAGCTTTCCCATCAGTGGTCCGTCCTGTGAGCCCCTTGGCGCCTGGGCGAGCGAAAACCGAGCCTGCCGCGGACGCAGGGAGGGGACAGTGGTGATACCACGGACCCGACCGAGGACAAAGGCAGGCGAAGGTTTGCAGCCGATCCAGGCGACATGGGGTTTGCAGGACGGACCACTACGCCGCCGCTACTCCCTCGGGCTGCTCCTCTTCCGCGGCGAGCTCCGCCAGCACCCGCTTGTAGTCGCGGGGCATCACCTTCACGAACGCTCCCCGCGCCAGCAACTCATCCCACTCGGCCAGCACGCGCCGGGCAACCGGGGAGGCGGTGCGCTGCTCGTGCTCGGCGATCAGCGCGCGCAGCTCGAGCGCGTCGGCGGGAGCGGGTGTTTCGAAGTCGACCATCCCCATGTTGCAGCGCTTGGCGAAGGCGCCCTCCTCGTCGAGCACGTATGCGATCCCGCCGCTCATGCCGGCGGCGAAATTGCGTCCCGTGGGGCCGAGTACCACGACGCGGCCGCCGGTCATGTACTCGCAGCCGTGGTCGCCCACGCCCTCCACCACCGCGCAGGCGCCGGAGTTGCGCACCGCGAAGCGCTCGCCGGCCAGACCGCGGAAGAAGGCCCTGCCGGCGGTCGCCCCGTACAGCACGGTGTTGCCCACGATCACGTTGCGCTCGGCCACGAAGTCCCCGCTCATACCCTCGCGGGGGCGCACCGCGATCACGCCGCCGGAGAGGCCCTTGCCGGCGTAGTCGTTGGCGTCGCCGCGCAGCGTGAACCTCACCCCCGGCGCCAGCCAGCCGCCGAAGCTCTGGCCGGCCGAGCCCTCGAAGTCGACCACGATCGAGTCGGTCGCGAGCCCCTCGGCGCCGTGGGCGCGCGCGATGTGGCTGGAGAGGATGCCCCCCACGCAGCGGTTGACGTTGCGGATCGGCAACGCGATGTGGACCGGCGCCGAGCGCTCGGTGATGCGGCCGTCGCGGCCCGCGCCCTCAATGATGCGCCCGTTGCGGCCCGGGCCGCTCGTGGCCGGGGTAAAGGGCTCGATCGCCGAGCGCGCCAGCTCCACCAGCCGCCAGTCGAGCGCATCCTCCAGCACCGGCGGAGGCGGCTGCACGCGATGGCGCGGTTCGCCCTCGGCCAGCTCCACATGGGTGAGGATGTGGGTGAGGTCCACGCCGCGCGCCTTCCAGTGGTCGATCGCGGGACCGGCCTCCAGCAGGTCCACACGGCCGATCGCCTCATCGAGCGAACGCAGCCCCAACGAGGCCAGCAGCTCGCGGACTTCCTCGGCGACGTAGAAGAAGAAGTTGACAACCTGCTCGGGCGTGCCCTGGAAGCGCTTGCGCAGCTCGGGGTCCTGGGTGGCGATCCCCACCGGGCACGTGTTGAGGTGGCAGGCGCGCATCATGATGCAGCCGGTCGCGATCAGCGGCGCGGTTGAGAAGCCCATCTCATCGGCCCCCAGCAGCGCCGCGATCAGCACGTCGCGGCCTGTCTTCAGCTGGCCGTCGGTCTGCACCACGATCCGCGAGCGCAGCTCGTTGAGCAGCAGCGTCTGCTGGGTCTCCGCCAGGCCGATCTCCCACGGGACGCCGGCCGACTGGATCGAGGAGAGCGGGGAGGCGCCGGTGCCGCCGTCGTGGCCGGCGATCAGCACGCGATCGGCATTGGCCTTGGAGACGCCCGCCGCCACCGTGCCGACCCCCACCTCGGAGACCAGCTTCACCGACACCTGCGCCTGCGGGTTGGAGCAGCGCAGGTCGTAGATCAGCTGCTTGAGATCCTCGATCGAGTAGATGTCGTGGTGGGGCGGCGGCGAGATCAAGCCGACACCGGGGGTGGTGTGGCGGATCGAGCCGATGTACTTGTCCACCTTGTGGCCCGGCAGCTGGCCGCCCTCGCCCGGCTTGGCGCCCTGCGCCATCTTGATCTGCAGCTCGTCGGCGTTGACGAGGTAGTGGATCGTCACCCCGAAGCGCCCCGAGGCGACCTGCTTGATCGCCGAGCGCCGCCGGTCGCCGTTGGGGTCGGGCGTGAAGCGCACCGGGTCCTCGCCGCCCTCGCCCGTGTTGGAGCGCCCGCCGAGGCGGTTCATCGCGATCGCCAGCGTCTCGTGCGCCTCGCGCGAGATCGAGCCGAGGGACATCGCGCCGGTGCAGAAGCGCCTGACGATCTCCTTGGCGGGCTCAACCTGCTGCAAGGGAATCCCTCCCCCTCCTCCTCCTGATCCCCGCTCGGTCGCCCCCGACGACGATCCGTGCCCGCCCGCCGCCGACCCTGACCCGGCACCCGGCCCGCCGGCGTGCGAAGCGCCGTCGTCGGCAGACGCGGACTCGCTGCGCAGCTTCAGCAGGCCCCGCAGCGTCGCCCGCCGCGCTGCGTCCTCGTTGACCGTGCGCGCATACTCGCGGTACCTGGCGTAGGCGGAGCTCTCGCGCACCGACGCGTGCGCCTGCTCGTCCCCCGCCAGCGCAGCGCCCACCTGCGCGTCGTCGGTGGCACGCACCGCGTGCTGCACCAGCGCGATCGTCTCGGGGTTCCAGATGTGGCGCTCCCCGTCGCGCCGCCACGCATACACGCCGCCCACCGGGAGGATGTCGTCGTGCGGCGCCGGCCAGGCGCGGGCGTGGCGCTCCAGCGCCTCCACCGCCAGCTCCGGCAGGCCGACGCCGCCGATCCGCGAGGCGGTGCCGGTGAAGTGACGGTCTATCAGCTCGCGCGACAGGCCCACCGCCTCGAATATCTGCGCGCTGCGGTAGGACTGGATCGTGGAGATGCCCATCTTCGAGATCGTCTTGAGCAGCCCTTTGCCGATCGCCTTCACGACGTTCTGCGAGGCCTCCTCGGAGTTCACCGTGCTCGCCGCCGAGCCGTTCGCCGGGCGCTCGATCAGCCCGCGGTAGGCCAGCTCGTCGAGCGTCTCCAGCATCAGGTAGGGGTTGATCGCGCTCACCCCATACCCGATCAAAGTGGCGAAGTGGTGCACCTCGCGAGGCTCCCCCGACTCCAGCACGATCCCCGCGCGCAGGCGGGTGCCCTCGCGCACGAGGTGGTGATGAACGGTGGACACCGCCAGCAGCGAGGGGATCGGCGCGCGCAGCGGCCCGAGCGAGCGGTCGGAAAGGATCAGGATGTTGACGCCCTCGGCGATCGCCTCCTGCGAGTTCGCGCAGAGGCGCTCCAGCGCCCGCTGCATGCCGGCGGCGCCCTCGGCGATCGGCCAGGTGATGTCGAGCGTGCGCGCGGAGAACTCGTCGTGGGCGACGTGGCGCAGCGTCTCCAGCTCCCGGTTGAGCAAAATCGGTTGGCGCAGAATCAGCTTGTGGGCATGCTCCGGCGTCTCGTCAAACAGGTTGCGCTCGGTGCCCAGCGAGGTCGCGAGGCTCATCACGATCTCCTCGCGGATCGGGTCGATCGGCGGGTTGGTGACCTGCGCGAACAGCTGCTTGAAGTAGGAGAACAGCGGCGGCGCCTGGTCGGATAGCACCGCCAGCGCCAGATCGTTGCCCATCGAGCCCACCGGCTCGGCGCCGTCGCGCGCCATTGGGGTGAGCAGCACGCGCAGGTCCTCCTGGCTGTAGCCGAAGGCGCGCTGGCGGGCATGCAGCGGTTGGTCGGAGATCGTCACCGCCTCCGATGGGGGGAGGTCGTCGAAGTGCACCGAGTTGCGCACATACCACTCGCCGTACGGGCGGCGCGTGGAGATCTCCCGCTTGACCTCGCCATCCTCGACGATGCAGCCCCGCTCGAGGTCCACGAGGAACAGCTTGCCGGGCTGCAGACGCCCGAGGCGCTTGACGCGCTCCGGCGGGATGTCGAGCAAGCCGATCTCCGAGCCCAGCACCACGAGGCCATCGACGGTCTCCACCCAGCGCCCCGGCCGCAAGCCGTTGCGGTCGAGCGTGGCGCCGATCACGCGCCCGTCGGTGAACGCCACCGACGCCGGGCCGTCCCACGGCTCCATCAGGCAGGCGTGGAAGGCGTAGAAGCTCTTCAGCTCCTGCGGCAAATCCTCGCGTTCGCGCCAGGCCTCGGGGATCATCATCATCACGGCGTGTGGCAGCGAGCGGCCGGCCAGCATCAGCAGCTCCAGCACGCGGTCGAAGGTCGCGGAGTCCGAGTCGCCGGCCTTGACCACGGGCAGGATCTTGTGCAGGTCCTCGCCGAACAGCTCGCTCTGCAGCTCGCTCTCACGAGCGCGCATCCAGCTGACGTTGCCCATCACGGTGTTGATCTCGCCGTTGTGGCAGATCACGCGGTAGGGGTGCGCCAGCTCCCAGCTCGGGAAGGTGTTGGTCGAGAAGCGCGAGTGCACCAGCGCCATCGCGCTCTTGGCGCGCGGGTCCCGCAGGTCGGGGTAGAAGCCGGCGAGCTGGTTTGAGATCAGCATTCCCTTGTAGTTGATCGTGCGCGAGGAGCTCGAGGTCACGTACAGGCCGGACGGGCGGGCGTCGGCATCAGACAGCTCGCAGACGCGGCGAATCACAAACAGCTTGCGCTCGAAAGCGTCCTGGTCGAAGGGTTGCTCGTGCTGAGCGCCCTCCCGACCCGCGGTTTCCGCGCCGGCGCCCGACCCCGGCACGGCAAGAGGTGTATCTGGCGCTCCGGCAAGAGCCGGCGCGGACGAGCCGGCGGGCAGCTCCCCCGCCCCCACGAACAGCTGCCAGATCGCGGGACGGCAGGCGCCCGCGGTGCGTCCGGTGCAGGCGGTGTCCACCGGCACCTCGCGCCAGCCCAGCACCCGCTGGCCCTCGGCGCGGGTGGTGCGCTCGAGCAGCTCCCGCAGGCGCCCACACTCGTCCTCCTCGAGCGGCAAGAAGCACATCAGCACCCCGTAGCGGCCGGGTGGCGGCAGGTCGAAGTCCACGACGGCGCGCAGCAGCTCGTCCGGCATCTGCATCAAGATCCCCGCGCCATCGCCCGTCGTGGGATCGGCGCCTGAGGCGCCTCGGTGCTCGAGGTTCTCCAGCGCCTCAACCGCCTGCGCGATCACCTCGTGGGAGGGCGTATTGTCCAGGCGCGCGACCATGCCCACGCCGCACGCGTCGTGCTCGAAGCGGGGGTCGTAGAGGCCAACGGCCTTGGGCGGCTGTCTGGTAGGCGAAGTCATGGCAGTGCTCCTGGGAGGGCCGTGCTCCCGCGCAGACGGGGGGTCTTGCCCGTGCAGGCGGTGAGGGCACCTGAGGCGAAGGCTGAAGCGTAGCAGTGGATTGGGCCTGTGAGTAACGAGCGGGCAACGCCGAGGTACGTCCGAACCGGGTCCGCCGCCGGGCCCACCCGCCGGGTCTGAGGCAGCGGCGAGCCGGTCGTGCGTCCAGCCGCCCGAGCGTCCGCCCGGCGCCTCGCGTATCCTGATCTGCGAAGCGTCCATCGGTGACTTCCAGCTCAGCGCAGGGCAGTGGTGGAGAAGCTCGACGTGTGAAAACTGCGCCGGCAGGGCACCATCACCCAAGACAGGATCCGCGCCGCACCAAATTGGGAGACGCACACACAAGATGACCCCGGATATGCAGATCGCCCTCCCGGCGCGCGCGGAGAACATCGCGATCGTGCGCCACGCCTTCGGGGCACTGGAGGATGCCTGCGCGATCGACGCTCAAACCCTCTCTGACATCCGCCTGGCGGTGACGGAGGCGTGCACCAACGTCGTCGTCCATGCCTACCCGGATGGCCAGGAGGGGCCGATGGAGGTGATCGCCTCGCTGTTGGGCGACGAGCTGACGGTGGTGGTCAGAGACGAAGGCACAGGCATCGGCCCACGTCCGGACAGCCCCGGCCTCGGCCTCGGCCTGCCGTTGATCGCCTCTCTCACGGAGAGCGTGCAGCTGGGGCGCGACGATGAGGAGCACACCGAGGTGCGCATGACGTTCTCCCTCACCGGCGCCCCCCACCAGTACGACGACCTGTCCTCTGGGGCGCTCTTCGGCGGCGCCGACACCCCGGGCACCCGGTGAGCGAGGAGCTGTACAGCCCCGAGCAGGGCACGCAGTTGGAGCGCGAGGAGCTCGCATACGAGAGCTCGGCGTCGCTGCGCCTGGCCAAGGGACCGT
>JBEKYV010000075.1:0-10889 GCA_049510515.1 Solirubrobacteraceae bacterium
GACGGTCGCGTCGCCATCGGGTTGTGTCGTGATGCGTGTGTCTCTGAGCATCACTTCGCCGGGCGCGGAAACCGTAAGGGTGCTTCCGAGCGTCGGGCCGGCCGCGCCTGTGGTCGCGATTGTCGGGGTAGTGAGAACCGTCGGGGGGCTCGTCACCATCACCGACCGTGCCGAGGATGAGGAGCCTGTGAAGTTGTGGTCGCCGGAGTAGGTCGCGGTGATGCTGTGCTTGCCAGCAGCGGCGTAGGTCAAATGGCAACTCGCGTCGAGGCCACCAGCGGAAAGCGGCTGGTTCTCGCACCCGACGATGGGCGTCCCTGCGTCGAAAAACTCAACCGACCCCGACGGCCAGTTCGGTCCACCGCCACTCGCGGGATGCACGCTTGCCGTTAGAGTCACGCTCCCGCCAGTCGCGATCGTCCCTTCAGACGCGCTCAGCGTTGTGGTCGTCGGGCTCGCGCCCACCTCCAGATCCTCAGTTGGTGACGCCGAGCCCTGGAGGTCAACACTCGGATAGGGGGTGTAGAACGCCGAGAGGCGCACCGGGGATTCAGAGGCGGCGAACACGGTGATGCATGTGGCGAAGCCCGCCTGCGTCACCGGCCTGCGGGCGCAGTTGGGGATAGTGCCGGCCCCGTTCTTGAATTCAACGGTACCCGACGGTGCTTCTGAGTTCGCAGTGACGGTCGCCGTCAACGTCACCACTCCGTTGGTGATGGGTTCGTTCGGGAGGACCGAAAGCACCGTCGAGGATTCCGGGCCCCCGATCACCGTTCCTGTGACCGTCTTCGTCTCACCAGCGCGGTGGTATTCGATCCGCAGCTTCTGCGCAACGGTTTTACACGCCTCGGCAAATTCGACTGGAATTTCACTGCCTGCCGGAGCGTTGCCGAAGACCCCCGAGAGCGTGCCGGAAGCTGTGACCAGCGTATAGGTCGTGTTCGGAATGAGTGTCGGGCACGGTTCGCCGGCCTTGGGCGGCGCGACCAGCACCCCGAGCGATGCACCACCCAGTTCAATCGTCCCAGACGAATACAGATCGGACCAGTCGATCCCCACGTTTGGCCCCGAGCCGGTGATCTCGAGTTCAAGAGCACTTTGCGGGTCGAACGCGACGCTGTCTGCCGCAAGCGTGCCTCCTTCGTTTCCATCGGTCGTTACATCCAACTCGCTGCCGACGCTCCGCAGCGCTCCAGTCGACCCCGCGCCGACGAGGAACACGTGGTTGAGGTTCACCGGGTTGTCGTTCTCGGAGTTCAGCTGCTTGCCGAACAGGCCTACGACACCATTGAAGATCCCGGGTTCACTGGCGTTCGCTCCGGTGAAGCTTACGGTCCCAAGCTCGTTGTTGGCGTCGAGATAGAGCGTGCCGCCTCCTTCCATATCGACGGTCAGTTCACCACCTCCGTCGCCGCTCAGTTCGCCGCCGAGCAGAAGCGCGTTCTCGCCAATGTGTTCCGGTCCGAGGCCGGCGATACTCCAACTCTGCGTGGAACCGATATTGATTCGATTCGAGATCGTGGCGAGCGTAGCATCGCTCGTTGCAGCTGCCGGCGACGCGGAAAGGTCTCCATTGAGCGTGAACGGTTCTCCGGATATTTGGTAGTTCTTACCGTCATCGATGCGCAGCGATTCGACTGTAACTTCACTACGATTGTCTTCGCTCCTATAACATTCGCCAGAGCACGCGCCAAGCGCCGGAAAGCTGAGCTTGCTGATTGCCGATCCGTCGCTGGCACCAATTCCTCCCGCCCAGTTTTCAGGGGAGGACCACGAAGCCGAGCGACTGTCACCGGTCCATATCAATTCTAGTGGTGGCTCGGGCTCCAGTTCGGCGTCCAGTCCGCTTACTTCATGTCCCTGCGCAATCAATACTGGAGTGGCTTCTGAAGCACTCGTCTTTTCGTCGTAGACTTGGCTGATATAACTCTGATTGAAGCTGTTGAATTCAATGCGATATTCCCCTGTTTCGAGCAATTCGATCGCGTATTCGCCGTTTGAGCCGGTCCACGCGCATTTATATTCGCCGCCAACCAGAGGATGTGAGCAAACATTGATGTTGGCTATCGGACGCTTGGTCGTAGCGCTTATTACCCTCCCGGAAATCTTGCCGCCTTCTTCGAGTTCCGCGTCTACCCCCGACGCGTCCCTACCCAGGGCCAGGTGTACCGGGTCACCTCTTTCGCCAGTAGACCTGCCGCCATAGTGCTGACTGAAGTAGTTTTTCCCGTCGTTGTTGAATTCCAGATAGTATTCTTCGGCGCGATCGGCCAAGCGCGAGAGCGTGTATTCGCCGTTGGAGTTGGTTTCACCTTCCAGCCCATCGCCAGATCCCTCTTCGTCATAGGCATGCACCCTGATTCCCGCCACAGGAGCCTTGGTGATGGAGTTGATGACCCTCCCACCGATACGACTGAATTCCTGCATTTCCTGGTCAATACCGGCCGCGACGCCGCCGACTGGAACCAACACTTTGATGGGCTCGTGTTCAAAAGTTGGGAAGACATTATTTTTGTAGTACTCGGGAGCCACATACTTTTCACCGAGGCTACCCCCGTAGCCAAACCCGAACGAGACCTGGTATTCGCCACCCGGCAGTCCTGAGATCGCGTATTCGCCCTGGGTGTTTGTCCATACACATTCCACGGGCCCCGCACAGACTTCGACTTCGGACGCGGGAGCATGCGTCTCCGCGTCTGTGACCGTACCGATGATCTGCCCGCCTTCGGGTAGCTGCGCATCGATTTCCGAAGTGGTATAGCCGACGACCGCGATCACCGTTTCCTGTTCAGATTCGGAGTACTTGTTGTTGTAGTAGGAGCGTTCGACATACCCGCTCCCGGCAGGGGCCGTGAAGTGTATGTAGTACGATCCATCTTCAAACACGGATGCTGTGTATTCGCCTTTCGCGTCGGTGGTCGTACAACCCCATGGACCGACGCCATTGCGGTTGATCGCGCAGACCTTGACCCCAGCGATCGGGGCGCCTGTCGCGGCGGCGGTCACCTTGCCCGTAACGTACCCGTGTTCTTCGGCGGCCAGGGCATTCGCGGCGAAGCCAAGAGACAACGCGACGGTCACAAGCAGGACGGCGAAGAATGCGACGAGCACGGCCCCTGAATCCCGGGCTGCTGTGAGATTGCGCGCAGGTCGCCGGCGACGCATGGTGACTCCTACCCCCTACCCTGCTTGCTGCGCCGCTCGAGCATATCCACGATCGACCACGTATGGGCAACGGGGTCGCCGCCCAGCGAGGAGCGAAACATCAGGGTCGCCGTGACGGGCAGACCCCGACCCTGTTCGAACGCCTGCGCGAGCGCAGTCCTCGCGTACGCGCTCGGCCTGACCGCAAAGCTGACGGCGCCCGCGTCCGCCGCGACCGCGCTGCCCCTGCCAAACCTGATCCTCTCCGGGAGACACCTGCCGTCGAGCCTGACCCGATCCGTGCGGCACTCCGCGCTGGTCGCACGAAAGACACCAAACCGCCCGTTCTGAAAGGTCAACAGCCAGTTGAACGTCCCCGGACCGGCTACCAACGCCGTGAACTTGATCACGCCCGTCCTGACGTTGACTTTCGGGTTGCCCAGCAGACTGAAGTCGTTGTTCGGCGCCGGTGTGCGTAGTGGCGCAGATGCGAGCGGGGATGAGGTAAGCGCCGGCGTAAGCGTGGGCATCGGTGAGATCGAGGGTGACGGTGTGACCGGCGGTGCAGACCCGGGAGGGGATGGAGGCACCACTGCCACGGGAGCGACGATAACTGTCTGGCGCACCGGAGGCGCCGCGACATATTCGCCGCTGCCCGCTTGGGCGGCTTCGATCGTACATACCCCGGGGGCGATGAAGCTCACGGTCGAGCCTTCCAGCGAACACGCGGACGGCGTCGCCGACAAGTACGAGACGGGCAGTCCCGACGAAGCCAGCGCCGACACGGCGTAGGTTGGCCCGCCGACGCTCGCGGAGGTCGGGGCGGCCGTGAGGAATTCGATCAACTGCGTTTCCTTGACCACCACCGAGCGCGTGACCCGCCCGGTCAAACCAAGGTTGTCGGTGACGGTAAGCGTCGCGGAATAGGTGCCACCCGCGGCATAGGTGTGACTCGGTGCGGCGCCTTCGGCGCTGTCGCCGTCGCCGAAGCTCCAGTCGTAGCCGCCGATCGAGCCATCGGGGCCGCTGGAGCTTTCGCCGCTGAAGTGGATCGGCGTACCCGCGATCGCCGGTCCGTCCGAGATGGCGATCGCAGCGGTCGGCTCCTGGACTCCGGTGCCACGGAGAGCCACGGACGGGGCCACCGAGGCACCGTTGTTCGCACCGAAGCTCAGTGCCGCTGAGCGCCAGCCAACGGCGCCAGCGATGAACTGTACGCCGATCATGCAGGTCTGCCCGGGCTCGAGCGTTTCGCCTTCGCAGAGATCGTCGCCTTCGGAAATCGCGAAGTCTGCCGCGTCGGGGCCTGTGATTTCCGCGGGCCCGTTGAAGATGAGCGGAGCCAGGGGGGCGCTGCCTGCGTTGCGCGCCTGTACCCACAGCACGGGTCCCGCTCGACCCACCGTTTGCGACCCGAAACTCAGGCTCGCGGAACTGGATATCTGGGGAGAGACGACATATACCGACACCGAGTCGCCGCCGCCCAGCAGGATGGTGCCACCTTCGGCGGAGAGCGCAAGACTTGAGGCGCCCGGGAGCTTTTCGCCCTCCTGAGTCCAGATGCCATCCGGGCGCGTGAACACCAGCGTGGCTTCGTTGGCGCCGATCAGGGCGGTTTCCCCTGCCGCCGACAGTTCGATCTCGGCGCCAAACCCACGCTCGCCGGACTTCCCGTCGCCGGTGAGCTTCGGCCCGTCCTGCGTCCAGGTCGAGCCCGAGCGCGTGTAGGCCCACAGCGCCCCCACTCCCGCGTTGTCGTATGGAGCGCCGATCAGCGCGGTTGCGCCACTCGCGGAGAGCGCAAGGCCGGAGCCGAACTCGCCCTGGCCGATCTCTTCGCCGCCGATGAGCTTTGCTCCCTGCTGCGTCCAGGTGGAGTCCGAGCGCGTGAACACCCACGCCGCCCCCTGACGACCGTTATCGTCGGGACCGCCAATCAGCGCGGTGTCGCCGTCGGCCGACAGGGCGACGCTGGAGCCGAAACGGCTTTCTTCCGATTCGCTCTCGTCGTCTGCGACGAGCTTTTCTCCCTCCTGGGTCCAGCTCGCGCCCGCCCGTGTGAACACCCACGCTGCGCCCGCGTACCCGTAATCGTCCGGGGCTCCGATCAGCGCGGTACTGCCGTCGGCCGACAGGGCGACGCTCATGCCGAACCGGCCCGCGCCGATCTCCCCCGTCCCGGTGAGCGCCGGGCCCTGCTGCGTCCAGGTCGTGCCCGAGCGCGTGAACACCCATGCGGCCCCGATCCCTCCGGCGTTGCCATAGCCTGCCACCAGAGCCGTATCGCCGTTGGCGGAGAGCGCGACGCTGTAGCCCACGTAGGCGCCGCAGTAGAAGCCGCCGCAGCTCACTTCGCTTGCGTCGAGTTGCGCCTGCTCGATCCACGTCGACCCGGAGCGGACGTAGACCCAAGCAGACCCGCCGTAGAGTTCGTCGCCCGGACCGCCCACCAGCATCGTGTCGCCGTCCGCAGAGAGCGCGACACTGGCACCGAACTGCGTGCTGATGCCCTGCTCGCCGGGCGCTGCGGTCAGCGTTTCACCTTGCTGGAGAAATGTCGCAGGTGTCGCCGCGACGGGCCGGAGCGTGGTCGCCCCAGGTTCGCCGGCGCTAGCGGAGGCAGGCACGACCGGCAGGGTTACACTCGGCTGTGTTCGCTTGCCCACCAAAAAGGTCTGCTGTGCTTCCGGGGCGGCGGCATATTCAGCACTGCCAGCCTGGTTGATGTCGATCGTGCACGTCCCCGCGCCGATGAAACTCACGGTCGATCCCGACACCGAACACACTGAAGGTGTACCGGATGAGAACGACACAGCGAGACCCGAGGACGCGGCGGCAGCCACAGCATACGTCGGACCGCCGACGGTGGCTGCGGCAGGCGGGCTCGAGGTGAATTCGACTTCCTGCGAGCGCACGCTCACCGCGAAGGCTTGCTGGGCCTCGGGCGCCGCGTCGTAGTTGGAGTCACCGGCCTGTTTGGCATCAATCGTGCACTCGCCCACACCGCTGAAGCTGACGGTAGTCCCTGATACCGAACACACCGACGAGGTCCCAGAAGAAAACGACACCGGCAGCCCGGAGCTGGCGCGCGCCACCACGGCATATGTGGGGCCGCCGACAGTCGCCGCGGCCGGCGGCTCGGAGGTGAACGTCAGGCGCTGTGGGCCCATGCCGACGACGAACGACTGCCGCACTTCGGGCGCCGCGTCGTAGTTGGAGTTGCCGGCCTGTTCGGTGTCGATCGTGCAGGTTCCCGTTCCGATGAAGCTCACCTTCGCCCATTCCAGCGAGCACACCGAGGGCGTACCGGACGAGAGCGCCACCTCAAGGCCCGACGAAGCGATGGCTTGCACCGCATAACTTGGGCCGCCAACGGTCGCGGAACCCGGCACGACCGAAACGAAGCTCGTGCTCTGCGAGCCCTTGCCTACTGTGAAAGACTGCTGCACCTCGGGCGCCGCGTCATATTCGGCGCTGCCCGCCTGGGCGGCGTCGACCGTGCACGTGCCCGCGCCGATGAGGCTTACGGTCGTCCCAGCCAACGAGCACACCCAGGGCGTTCCCGAGGTCACCGACACCGGCAGACCGGAGGACGCCGTGGCGGCCACCGTGTAGATCGGCCCAGCGAGTTCCGCGGAGGCGGGCGCAGTCGAGCTGAATTTGATCGCCTGTGTTTTCTTGGCTGGCCCGACGGACGGCTTGAATGCGCCGAGTCCGTCCGGGGTCCCCACGCCGGAGGGGCCATCGTAGCCGGGTCCCGCCAGACAGATTGCCCTACTATCGCAGCTGCTTTCCGCCTCTTCCAGAGGCGTGCAGCCGGAGAGGCCGGTTTCGTAGTTGTAGGACTTCAGACATTCGCCGTTGGAGCCACTCTCGACGTCGTGTAGTGAGCCGGGGGAAGTGAACTCGTTCACGTAGAGGGTCTGGGCAGGATACGCCACGCCACCCGCCCCTCCTGCAAGTGCGAAGGTCGCGGCGATGAGCGGCGAAGAGAGACTCGTGCCGCCGACCGTCCCCCAGTCGAGCGGCCCAACTGTACCGTCCCTTTCCACGAGCGTTGCGGAGTCGTAAACCGCCACCCCGGTGTAGGGGTCCGCGTCGGCGGACACGTCGGCGACGGCGCGCATGGACCCACAGCCGACGGCTGACCAATTCGCGAGTTCGCGCTGCCAAGGTGGCGCTTCGTAGTGTTCGCTGCAGCCGCCGCCGGTGGCGCCGTCGCCGTTCCACACCGTCTCGCCGGCCCAAGCGCCTTCGGCGGTGACGTTCAGACGCGTACCCCCGACGCCAACCACGCGCGGCGATGAAGCCGGCCAACCCACACTCCCCCTCGCCGTCAGAGCCTGCGGCTCCCAGTTGAGGTAGCCATAGTCACCCGCAGCCGCGGTGATCACGACGCCGGGATGGTCGAAGGCGGGGCCGGCGGCTGCCGGCTCGCCTCCCGCCCACGAGTTCGAGATCTCGGTCGCGCCCATTTTCGCGGCGGTTTCCTCGGCCGCTTCGAGGCTCAGGTAGGTGGTTTCGCTGGCCTCGACCAGGAGGATGCGGCAGTTCTGGCAGATTGCATGAGCGGTCTCGATGTCGAGCGAGATCTCGACCGACCATCCCCCTTCGGATTCGGGCAGGGGGCTAGCCTTGCCTTTCTGGTTGACCTTCGTGAAGCAGCCGTTTGCGGTGGTACACGCGGGTAGATGAAACTCTTCGTCATAGACTTTGAGATCCGCTTCGGCGGCGGGATCGTCGTAGGCGTCGACGAGCGCGATCGTCTGTTTGGAGAGGGCCGTGGTGGGCAGGCCGTAGGCGCTGTGCATGTCCTGTGGACGCAGGCCGTAGCAGCCCTCTGCGGCGGTCGGCTGTTCGCAGACACCCTCAGCCCTGCCCGCCCTGGTCGCCAGCGGGGCTCTGCGCGTCATCCCCAGAGGACGGCTGTGGGCGCGCGCGGCGGAGGTCTCGGGCACCAGTTCGAGCGCTAGGCAGCTGGCGTGGCCCGGCATGGGCGCCGGACACGCCGAACGCACCGCGTACGCGGAGGCGGGCAGCGGCGCGACCGGGGGTCCTTGGCTGCCCTGGGCGAACGTAACCTGCGGTGAGAGCCATAGGAGCACCGGCAGCGAGGCACAGCCCATCGCGAACAGGCGCAGCAAACGGGCGACGCGCATGCTCACCTCGCCAGCACCAAACTGCTGGTGGTCTTGGCGCCCTGCACAAACAGGACGAGATGCGCACTGAGAGGATGGCGCTTGGCACGGGCGAGTCGCCGAATCCCAGCGGCGGTGAGGCGAAGTACGACGGTGGCTCCCTTGCCCCGCGTGAGCGAGAACCTCCCCTGAGCGAGCACAAGCGTTTCTCGACGACGCGTGAGCACGCTCGGTCCCTTGCGACGCCCACCCGGGACTCGCACGGTCAACTCGGCAGTTCCCCGACATGTGGCGTGGTCGCACGTCAGACGTACCGATGCCGAATGCCCCGACACGACGATCCGCGACCCCATGATCGTGACGATGGGAAGCGGCGGCGATACGGGACGCGCCATGGCCGGCGTTGTGAACGTGGCAGGGGGACTCGGCGTGGCGGTGGTGGCGATGGCGCTCGCCGGCGGCGCGACGATCACCGGGGGGACGATGTCGACAGGCGGCACCAAAGCGCCCGTGCCCATTGCGGCATCGATAGGGGCCGTGGTGTCGCCGAGGGTGACCGCCACGGCCTGCGCTGCGGCGAACGAGAGCTTATCGTCGTAGTACTGGACGACATAGGCCTTGCCCGCGTTGAACCCGACCTCGTAATTGCCCCCCGGCAGTCCTGAGATCGTGTATTCGCCGCTGGCATTGGTCAGCGCACAGCCGACGCTTTCCGTGGCCGACCTCAGCGCGCATACGAGAGCTTCCTTGATGGCGGCGTTCGTCGAGGCGTCTGTCACCACGCCGGCGATCCGACCGCCTTCTCCGAGTTGCGCGTCTATTTCTGTGTCCGCGCTGTCGGCACTCACGGAAACCGGAGTGGAGTTGGCGACGGTCGCGGATTCCTTGTAGTACAGGGTCACATAGTTGAGGCCGCTGCCGGACGGCGACAGGAATTCGACGATGTATTCGCCGCTCGGCAGTCCCAAGATCGCATATTCGCCCAGCCCATTGGTTTCGGCGCATTCGCCGGAGAGTCCTTCGCGGCTTTCGCCGCCGACTTCATACGCGCAGACTTCGATGCCCTTAATCCCATTCTTGGTCGATGCGCTCGTCACCTGCCCCGCGATGCCCTGGCCGGTGAGATGCACCGGTTCTTCCATCTCCGCATCGACTCCCGAAGTCAGTTGCCCGGCCGCGACCGTTACCGAGGTCGCTTCGGACCGCGAGTACACTCCCTTGTAGTATTGAGCGATGTAGTTGGATGTACTCTCGTTGGATGCCAAGAATTCAACCTGGTAATTGCCGCTCGCCAACCCTGAGACGGTGTATTCACCGCTCGCGTTGGTGAGCGCACAGCGTTCGCCGAAGCCGCCGCCGCCCGCCTCGCCCGCGCAGACTTCGATTTCCGCAAGCTTCTTGGCTCCCTCGGCGCTGGCCACTTCACCCTTGATCTGGCCGCCCACTTCGAGCGTCGCATCGACTTCCGATGTGGTGTCCGCAGCCGTGACCGACACCGACTGCGCTTCGGAGGGAGAGGACTTGTCTCCATAGTACTGGGCGGCATAGTCGAGCGTGCTCTCACTGGGAGGCGCGAATTCGACGGTGTATTCGCCGCCGGCGAGCCCCGAGATCATGTATTCACCGTTGGCATTGGTCTGCGCGCACCGTGGGTGGAGGGCTCCTTCGCGAATATATGCGCAGACGTCGACGCCTTCAAGCGCGGCTCCAGCGGCGCTCGTCACCCTGCCGGCGATCTGGCCGGTTTCCCCATGGATCTCCGCCATGCTGAAGACATCGCCGCCCGCTATCGAGGTGACCCCGCTGAGTCCGCTCACCGCTGCCGGCACGTCGATGCCCGGCATGGCAGTGCCATTGCCCACCTGTCCACTGAAGTCTTCGCCCCAGCCCATGACGGTTTCATTGGCAAGCAGCGCGAGACTCTGGCCATAGCCGGTCGCGATGGCCGTAGCATCGCTCACTCCGCTCACTGGAACGGGGAGTGTGCTGCAGGTGCTCGACGCACAAGTTTCCGGGCCACCGTTGCTGCCATAACCTCCGGCAAAGCCATCGCCCAGTTGCCCCCAGTCGTTCTGGCCCCATGCCATCACCATCCCGCTCTTCAGCAGGGCCAGATTGTGGTCGGCGCCATCCGCGATGGCCACGACTTCCCTGAGTCCACTCACCCGAACCGGCACATCGCTGTCGTGGGTGGTGCCATCGCCGAGTTCGCCATACTCGTTTTCACCCCAGGCCATGACCGTGCCATTTTTCAGCAGCGCCAGGCTGTGACCACCGTCAGCGGCAATGGCGGTGACTTCGCTCAGGCCACTCACCTGCACCGGAATGTAGCTGTTCTTTGCGCCCCCACCGGAGCCCCACGTCATGACCGTTCCGTTTTTCAGCAGGGCCAGGCCATAGCTTCCACCGGCCGCGATGGCGGTGACTTCTTTGAGCATGAACACCCGCACCGGAGTGGGAGTGTCTTCTTCGTAGGTGCCGTCGCCAAGCTGACCGTTGCCGTTTTCGCCCCAGTCCATGACAGTGCCGTTGCTCAGCAGCGCCATGCTGATCCCATAGGACGCGGCGACGGCCGTGACGCCGCTCAGCCCCGGTACCGGCTCCGGC